>NZ_RZRW01000330.1:0-6622 GCF_003998745.1 Mesorhizobium sp. M7A.F.Ca.US.014.04.1.1
GCTCGGTGAGCAGATACATATGTTCCATGGCCAGAACCGGCAGTTCGACGCCGACCATGCGGCCGATCTCGCGCGCCCACAGGCCGCCGCAATTGACGACATGCTCGGCCTTCACCGTGCCCTGTTCGGTGACGACATTCCAGGTGCCGTCGACCTCCTGCGTCAATTCCACGACGCGGTTGCGCAGCACGATCTCGGCGCCGAGTTTTTTCGCCGCCTTTGAATAGGCGATGGTGGTGCCGGACGGGTCGAGATGGCCTTCGACCGGATCCCACATGGCGCCGACGAAATTGGTCTCGTCCATCAGCGGGAACATCGCCTTGGCTTCGGAAGGGGTGATCAGCTCTGTGTCCATGCCGAGATAGCGGCCCTTGGCGTGGGCAAGGCGCAGGAAGTCCATGCGCTCGGGCGTATCGGCCATCATCACGCCGCCGGTCAAATGCAGCGAGCAGGACTGGCCGGATATCTCCTCGATCTCCTTGTAGAGCTGCACCGTATAGGCCTGCAGCTTGGCGACGTTGGGGTCGCCGTTCAGCGTGTGGAAGCCGCCCGCCGCGTGCCAGGACGAGCCGGATGTGAGTTCAGAGCGCTCGATCAGCATGATGTCGGTCCAGCCGGCTTTGGCCAGGTGGTAGAGAACCGAGCAGCCGACGACGCCGCCGCCGATGACAACCGCTTTTACGTGTGATTTCATCTGGATAGGTCCGTGTTTGAAGAGATTGAATCGGGTGAGCGGGGTGTGAAAACAAAGCGGAGATCGGATGCGGCCGTGTTCTCGGCCAGGCTGCCATCAAGCGCGGCGAGGATGGTTTCACAGGCCGGAGTACGATGTTTCAGGACGTCATGGTTCCAAACACGCAGGATCGAATAGCCCTGGGCACGCATGAAATCGTCGCGGCGGCGGTCATATGAGCTGCCGGCGTGTTGGTGTCCGTCGACTTCCACGACAAGCCAATTTTTGCGGCAAGCGAAGTCCGCGTAGTATGGTCCGATAGAGAACTGTCGCGTGAACTTGTAGCCGCCAAGCTTGCGGGCCTTTAACTCAAGCCAAAGCAGCGCTTCGGCCTGGTTGTCACCTTGCCTGAGTTTTCTGGCTCGCTGGGTAGTGCCCGTTTTGCGACGGCTACGGGTTTCATGAGCGCCTTCCCCCACTCCGTCGCCGCTTCGCGACGCCACCTCTCCCCCCTCCGGAGGGAGAGGAAGGGTGCCAGCGTGCATAAGCTCGCGCCTTTCCTCTCCCCCGTCGATCGGGGGAGAGGTGTCGAGCGCAGCTCGACGGAGTGGGGGTCGACCGTTCATCAACAATACTGCCGATCAAAAATCGGTCGGCGCGCCGCCTTCGGACCGGCGCTTGGCGACGAAGGCGTTGAGTTCCTCGCGGATGGCCGGGTCCATGTAGGGCTCCTCATAGGACGCCAGCCGCTCCTTCCAGACCTTGTTGGCCTTTTCGAGCGCCGTCGGCGAGCCGGCTTCCGCCCAGGTCTCGTAATTGCGCCAGTCGGAGAGGATCGGCGAGTAGAAGGCGGTCTTGTAGCGGTCCTGCGTGTGCTGGGTGCCGAAGAAATGGCCCCCGGGGCCGACCGACTGGATGGCGTCGAAGCCGAGTGCCTCTTCGGAAAGGTCGAGCGGGGTCAGGAATTCGGCCACCATCTGCAGCAGGTCGATGTCCAGAATGGTCTTCTCGTAGGAGCAGCGCAGGCCGCCTTCGAGCCAGCCGGCGGCATGCATCATCAGGTTGCCGCCGCCCTGGATGGCGCCCCACAACGAGAACACGCTTTCATAAGCCGCCTGCGCGTCGACCGTGTTGGCGGCGCAGGTGTTGGAGGTGCGGTAGGGGATGTTGTAGCGGCGGGCAAGCTGGCCGCCGACGAGCTGCGCCTTCATGTATTCCGGCGTGCCGAACGCCGGTGAACCGGACTTCATGTCGACATTGGAGGTGAAGCCGCCATATCCGACGGGGGCGCCCTTGCGCACCATCTGGGCGAAGGCGATGCCGGCAAGCGCCTCCGCGTTCTGCTGCACCAGTGCGCCGGCGATGGTGACAGGCGCCATCGCACCCGACAGGGTAAACGGCGTCACGACGACGACCTGGCCCTTGCTCGACATCTGGATGATGCCTTCCATCATCGGCACATCGAGTTTCAGCGGCGAATTGGTGTTGATGATGGTGAAGACGGACGGCTCTTCGAGCATCTGCTCGTGGCTGATGCCGCGCGCGATCCTGGCGATCTCGATGCCGTCGACATTGCGCTCCTTGCCGAGCGAATAGATGTGGAACACCTTGTCGGTGAGCACGCTGAGATCGCGGATGCATTCGAGATGGCGGACGGATGGATGGATATCGGTCGGCTCGACCGGGTAGCCGCCCGTGCAGTTCAGAATGTTGTGCATCTGCGCGAGCTTGAGGAAGTTGCGGTAGTCCTGCTGGTTGCCGGGCCGGCGGCCGCGATCGATGTCGGAGCAATTGGGCGCCGACGCCATCATCGAGACGATCACATTGTTGCCGCCGAAGCGCACATTGTGCGCAGGATTGCGGGCATGGATGGTGAATTCCGACGGGCAGTGCGACACCAGGTCGAGGATCATGTCGCTGTCGAAGCGCACCCGCTCTGAGCCGTCACGCACGTCGGCGCCATGCGCCTTCATGATGCTGCGGGCCTCATCATGCAGCACGTCGACGCCGATTTCCCGCAGCACGCGCAGGGAAGCGAGGTGAATCGATTCCAGCTCGTCGTCGGACACCAGCCTGGTTGGCGCCAGCGGGTTCTTCAACTGGCGAAAAGCCGGCTGCTCGAACGCGGCTGAGCCGCCGGCGCGCTTTCCAGCGCGGCCGCCGCGACGGGCGCGGTCGGTGGCCAATGCCGGTTCTGAGGGTTGTAGGGCGGCGGTCATGATGGTCCTCGTGGGATGCGATAGCGGGCGGCATAATGGACCGGCGGCTGTCCGGCCATTGCGGAGGCGACGACCACTAGGGCGAGGGAAGCGACATGCCGGAACGGCAGGTGCCCGGCCGCGACATCGGCTTGATCAGGTTGCCGCGTTGGAGCAAGCGGATTTCGGTGGCCGGCCCTTTCCTTCCGGGGATCGAACCGATAGCTACTTGGCTTGCCGGCCTGATGGCCAGCAGTTCATCTGGATGGCAGCATGGTCGCGACCGGCTCGAGCGAAGGCGAAGCAGGAACGCAATGGGCAGCGCTTGCCGGCGTCACCGCGGCACTTGCCATGTTTGGCGCCGCGCAAGGGCTGAGCTCGCCGCTGTTCACATTGCTGATGCAGAAGCAAGGCATGTCGCCGGCGCTGATCGGCCTGTCGGCGGCGATGATGCCGCTCGGGCTGATCCTGTCGGCTTCCTTCGTGCCGGCGGCGGTGCGGCTGGTCGGCGGGCGCAACCTGGCGGTCGGCTGCTCGCTGATCGGCGCGCTCTGCTTCCTGGGCATCGGCTATCTGCAGGACTGGGTGGCGTGGTTCGTCATCCGCTTCATCATCGGCGTGGTCATCAATCCGCTTTATATCCTTGGCGAGGTGTGGGCGCTGTCGCTGGCACCGCCGTCGCGGCGCGGCCGGGTGATGGGCGTGTTCAACACGCTGATGGGCGCCGGTTATGCCGCCGGACCATTCGCGCTGACCCTGCTCGGTACGTCGGGCTGGGCGCCTTTCATGGTCGGCGTCGCCGGCTTCGCGCTCTGCGCGGTGATCCTGCACGCCGTCTCGGCAAAGCTCACCGGCTTCGAGGATGACGGCCAGCCTGCCAGCGGCCTTGTCGGGTTTGCCAAAATGGCGCCGGCGCTGCTGCTTGCCGTGCTTGTCTCGGCGGCGGTCCAGCAGAGCACCTATGCGCTGGTCCCGGTCTTCGGCGCCAGCTATGGCCTGGCGGAAGCCGTTCTGGCCTCGCTGGTGATGGCGCTTTCCCTCGGCAACATCCTGCTGCAGATACCACTCGGCCTTCTGGCGGAGCGTTTTGGCGGCCGCGCCATGATCATCGTCTGCGCACTGGCAACAACCGTTTGCGCGCTTTTGCTGCCTCTGCTGATCACAACGCCGTTGATCTGGGTGGTGCTGCTGGTGATGGGCGCGGTCGGTTACGGCGTCTACACCATGGCATTGGTCGAACTCGGCAGCCGGTTCAAGGGCTCTGTGCTGGTCGCCGGCAACGCTGCCTTTGCGCTGATGTGGGGCGTTGGTGGCATCGTCGGCCCACCCGGTGCGGGCCTGCTCATGCAAGGCATCGGCCCACTTGGGCTGCCGGTGGTTATTGCCGCTCTCGACGCGGTGCTGGTGATGTTCGCGCTGTACCGCTCATCCATGCGCCGAGCTTCCTGATAAGCCCAACCTCCTGACAGGCCCAACCTCCTGACAGGCCCAGCCTCCTGACAGGCACTGTCTGGAGCAAGCAGTTTTCGCCCGCCAGGGGCTTACCTCTGCGCAACTCAATCGCTAATCCTGCAGCCCGACAGCGGTGCGTACATGAATTTGGTTGAATCGAACAAGGACGAGACGATGCAATGGGCGGCGATCACCGGTGTGATCGCGACCGTCTCGGTGTTCGCCATCGCGCAAGGGTTGTCCTATCCGCTGCTGAGTTTCATCCTGCAGCGCCAGGGCGTTTCGCCAGCGATGATCGGCTTGTCGGCGGCCATGACGCCGATTGGCTTCATTCTGTTATCGCCGTTGATCCCGGCGCTGGCCCGCCGATTCGGGGCAGGGCGCACCGCGCTCACCTGTGCGGCCCTTTCGGCTGTCGTGCTGGCGCTGATCGGCTGGACGCAAAATGTCTATTTGTGGTTTCCCCTGCGCTTCCTGATCGGCGTCGTGACCAATCCGCTCTATGTGCTGAGCGAGATCTGGGTGATCGCGCTGGCACCGCCGGCCCGACGCGGCCGCGTCATGGGTGTCTATTCGACGATCATCTCGGCCGGTTTCGCGACCGGGCCACTGTGCCTGCTTGCAGTCGGCACTGAGGGCTGGCCGCCCTTCCTCGTCGGCATTTTCGCCTTCGTGCTGTGTGGCATTTGCCTGGCCTCGGTGCTGCCGCGTTTGCCCAAGGTCGACGAGGCCGGGCACCAGGTTTCCGTCCTGGGTTTCGTGCCGCTGGCGTGGCTGCTTTTGTTCGCCGTCATAGTCGCCGCCGGCTTCGAACAGGGTGCGCTGGCGTTGCTGCCGGTCTATGGCACCCATCACGGCATCACCGAAACCCGCATGTCGGCGCTGCTGTCGGTGATGATCGCCGGCAACATCGCCATGCAGGTGCCGCTCGGCCTTTTGGCGGAAAGGCTTTCCGCGCGCCTGGTGCGGCTTGCCTGCGTCGCGATCACGGTGCTCGGCTGCGTCCTGCTTCCGCTTCTCATCGAGTCGCCGCTGATCTGGCCAATGATCTTTGTCTGGGGCGCGGTTTCCTACGGCATCTACACAATGTCGATCATCGAGCTCGGCGAACGCTTCACCGGCTCCGCACTGGTCGCCGGCAATGCGGCCTTTTCCTTGATGTGGGGGGTCGGCGGCATCGCCGTGCCGCCGCTGGCGGGGGGCGCCATGGATGTTATGGGCGCCGGCGGACTGCCGATCACGCTTGGGCTGCTGTGCCTGGCGCTGGCCATTGCGAGCCTCGCTGGTCGGCGGAAAGCCTCAATTGTGCGCTGAACATGGTGAATATCGACGGCCTGTCGGCGTTGGCTTTTTCAAAGCAACGCGTTTATCGGAGACCTCATGACCAAGCCTGCCACCCAGACGCCGAATTCCGCCCCCACGACCGACGATCCCTTTCTCTGGCTGGAGGACAGGACAGCCAAGCAGTCATTGGACTGGGTACATCGCCAGAACGAGATCACGGTTGGCGAATTGCAGGGCGATCCGTCCTATCAGGCGTCGTTCCAGACCGCGCTCGACCTGATGACGGCCGAGGACAACATCGCGGTCGGCGCGGCAAAAGCCGGCCATGTCTACAATTTCTGGCAGGACAAGACCAATGTGCTCGGCCTCTGGCGCCGCACGACCGTCGCTTCCTACAAGACCGAGAAGCCCGACTGGGAAACGATCATCGACTTCGACCAGCTTGCGGCGGAGGAAGGGATAAAATGGGTTTTTGGCGGCGCCAGCCGGCTCTATCCCGACTTCAACCTTTGCCTTGTCTCGATGTCGCCGGATGGCGGCGACGCCAGCGAGATGCGCGAATTCGACATCGCGACCAAGTCGTTTGTCGAGGGTGGGTTTCGTGCACCCGCTTCCAAGTCGGGTTTCAGCTGGCTGGATAAGGACACCGTGATTGTTTCGGCCGCTTTCGACGAGGCCGACAAGACCGAGTCCGGCTATCCGCGAATCATAAAGCTGTGGAAGCGCGATACCAAGCTGGAAGACGCAACGCCGATCTTCGAGGCGCAGAAAGAGGATCTCGCCGTTGGTGCCGCTGTCGAGTACGACGGTGACAGACGCTATCTGGTCCTGGCTCGAACGCTGAATTTCTTCGCTTCGCACATCTTCCTTCGGCTGCCTTCCGGCGAAAACAAACAGCTGCCGCTACCGGACGACATGACCGATACGGCAATATTCAGGGATCAGCTCGTGTTCGGCGTGCGCAGTGCATGGACGGCGCCCGACGACACGGTTTGCAAGCCCGACGGTCTTTATT
>NZ_RZRW01000033.1:0-20086 GCF_003998745.1 Mesorhizobium sp. M7A.F.Ca.US.014.04.1.1
GCGACGTGCGGCGCGGCCAGTCGCTGGTCGTCTGGGCGATCCGCGAGGGCCGCCAGGCGGCGCGCGCCATCGATGAGGCGCTGATGGGATCGAGCGTGCTGCCGCGCTGAGTCCGTCTCGAGACCCTACTTGTGCGGCCACCTGAAGGCGCTTTCCGCCCTTCCGCTGCCCCGGGCAGCTTACGGACTGATCGCCGTGGTCGTTTCGGTTGTGGCCCCGGCCGCAGGCTGCCGCCTTGGCGGCCAAGAAAAATCGTCGGCGCGGCCGGGCGCAGCAGCGGGCGCCTTGCCCTCGACGACGAATTTTTCACCGGGCCCGTCCGGCTTGGCCGGCGCTGCGGCACCGAGAAGTTCCGAACCGCCGTCGAGTGCCGGTGATTGCGAGTCGGCGTCGGTAGCCGGGTCGGCGGCCTCAGTCTTTTCCTTCGAGGGTGGACTACGTTACTGGCCAGTACCGGCAACGCATCGAAGGAACTTTACAATCATAAAGGTACGTCACTGGTCTCGCGGCTCACCTATGACGATCTAGACGCGCATTCGAGTCCACAATCCGACTGGCATTTTCGTAAAGGCCTCCTCGGTGCGGGCGGCATCAGGGAGGATTTTCTCATGACGAGGACTTCTTACGGAAATGGGGGGCTACTCAAACACATTCAGTGATCAGCGCGGGGGCGGCGTCAGCTATTTCACCGCCGATCTTGGATATAATTTCTTGAACTCACCGCGCTACCGCATCGGTGCTTTTGTTGGCAACAATTTCTGGCACGAGAGCTACGATGCTTTCGGTTGCACGCAGCAGGCGACCAACTGGGGAACCTGTGTGCCAACCGTCCCACCTACGTCAACCTCTCAGCCAGGACAACGATTGGCATTCGCTGCGACTCGGCTTGGCCGGGCAGACGCAACTCACCGAGCGACTCAGCCTTTCTGGTGACGTGGCGTTCCTCTTCACGCGGCTCGACGGCAAAGAGCAGCACCACATGCGCCCAAGATCAAGCTAATTCCCGAAGACGGCGATGGGCATGGCGTCCAGCTCGAGGCGGTGTTGCGGCCGTGGCGAATAACGGCACCGCTCATTTCGAAGAGGCAATGGGCGGTCGTGGTTCCCCGCAGGCCGACGATTGGAAGGCAAAGCGCTACGGCGTTTTCGTGCAGGCTAGCATCAAGTTCAACTGAGAGAGCAAGAACCGAGGAGAGCGGCGATGCCACTCCAGCTCATTACGATCATTGGATCAACAGAAGGAAGTTTTCCGAAGAGTTTTGCAAGCGTGCGCAAAGTCGCCAGACAAAGTTCTCTCGGTCCATAGTGTACGTGCCGTCACGCCCGTTCTCGACATGGTTGAATGATACGTCCCGCGCGATCGATCAAAGTCGTTTTTCATTGGTTTTCCGGAAATCGCGGGGAGCACAGCGTGCTGTGACCCTCGCCTGCTGGTTTTCTGTCAACGCGCAGATGAGGGAGAATGAGCGTACAGCAAAAATCATCAGTGCTGTCGCTTTCGCCAAAGCCCGCCGCAGCTAAACGGGGTCCCACGCCCGGTAGCGCCCCCTGCCGGTCACCTCACGGATGCCGAGTTCGGCACCAGCCCGAGCGCAGCGCGCTGGCTAATTTTCAGCTCGGCCGCGACCAGACCTGCCGACACCAGCGGCCGCGCCAGCACCAGCTCGATCAGCGCCGGCAGGCTCGAGTTTTTGCGCCGGTTCCTGAGCCGGCGCTCCATCTGGCTTTTGGCCAGCGCCTGGATGATTGCAAGGCTGAAACAGTCGATGGAACGCCCCTCCAGCGAAGCCGAACCGGACGAGGCGCGCGCGCCAGGTCCTTCGGCTGCCATCGGCACGCTGGGTTTAAGTGCTTGGGGTGACACGGCGTGATCTCCGCCGTTGGCGGGAACAGGGCAGTGCAATAGTACTGCCCTGTTCCTTTTGATCAGAGGCCAGTGCGGATTTCTTCGGCAAGCGCCCTCAACGTCGTCTCGACGTCATCGCCGTTTACCATCTTCTGCATCGCCACGGCCCATGCGTTCATGGCTTCGCCGAAGCCGACACGCGGTGTGAAAGCCAGCGCGGCTTGGTCCTGTATCTTTTTGAAGCTGTCAACGAAGTTGTTGAACTCGGGCTGCGAAGCGTACTTAGTCCAGGTGTCGTCTGCCAGGTCGACGTGCGCGGCGGATTGACGAGCTGGCCAGCAAGGGCACCCTTGAGCGCCACCTGCTTGGAGGTGGCCCACGGGATGAACAGCCAGGCCGTGCCCTTCTTTTCGGAAGCCGCGTTCATGGCGAGAGCCCAGATCCAGATGTCAGACTCCAAGCTCGTGGCGCTCGGTGCGTGCAGCGGCGGAGCGAAGGCGATCTTGCCGGATGCCGGCTTCCCCGCAACATCGTTCCAGAAGCCGAACATATTTGAGTCGATCGTCATCGCGCTGCGGCCGGACGCGAAGGAAGGAGCCGCGCACTTCTTGATCATGTCCACGTAATGTAGTCGTATCCAGCATCGGTAAGCTTCCAATCGCTCAGGTATTTGTCCAGCGGCTCCAGGGCGCCACTCGGAGCGAGGTCCTACGCGGGCTGAATGCCAGTGCCGAACACATCCCATGCTGGCGACTTCGTCGTCAGTTGGATCGTCATCTTGTTCCAGTAAGAATCGTCTGGGTAGAGTTCCGGCGTGACCTTGATGCCGGGTCAGCTTCTCGAACTCCGGAAATTGCGCAGCGAGAGCATCCGCATAGGGGTGGATGTCGTAGGCCCAAGTTATGCTGGTCCCTTCGAATTGACGCCAGTTCACGGTGTCGGCAGCGGCCGAATTAGTGAGCGATGCCGAGACGGCAAAAAACGCCAAGTCAAAAGCAAGCTGTTTGCGAAGCGACGCGCACCTGTAACGAGTACGGGGAATGAGCGACCCATGTAATCCTCCCTGGGGCATTTTGCCAATTTTTGGGTCCACTCCTCCATCCCGAGTTCGCTCATAGCCACAATAAGCGGTTTCCAACGAGCTCGCTCTGAATGCACCAGGCCAACTGGGTAAAAACGGGTAACCGGCACTAAAAGGCGTTGTAGTATCGCCACCAGAAATACTGCTCCGTGGTGCTGGCCTTTGCCTGGGGGCGCAACACGGCAACTACCCGCTCAAAACGGTTGGTCCTCTACCTCTTATTCACCGTCGCTTTCCTCGCGGCCTAACCCGGCCGGAATATCCGTTGCCAGAAAAAGGCCTCGCGGCCGGTTCGAGGCTCATCCCTCCTCCGAAGCAGCACGCTCAAGTATCGTCACAAGCCCCGAGCGCTTCGCGTTCGGCGATGTCCAAATTCCGACAATGTCGGATACAGTCAGATCTACTGGATTGCGTTTGAATGGTTTTCTCATTTGGCACAGTACATGCGGGTCATCCGCAAAACACGTGACCGACCAACAAGAGTTCGCATGATCACCTTACCACAACATACAGCCGCCGCGGAACAATCACTTGGCCCCTGATCGCCCACCCCGGCACCACAACCGGAGTCATCGATGTTCTGACAGGCTGCCCAAGGATACCTGCTGCAACAGGGCTTGCCCTGGTGACGACCACTCCGGCTCCGCCGGTTACCGACGAGGGCAAAGTGACGGATTTCCTGCTTTTCAACGGCATGGAGGTGGCTGTCATTCCCGACCACCGCGCCGGTCGTCACCCATATGGTCTGGTGCAGGATCGGCAGCGCGGAATGAGCCGCCGGGGATATCTGCATGTCTTCGAGCATCTGATGCTCAAGGCGCCTCATGACGAGCACGGCTCCGTCGCCTGGAGAGATTGAACCCAAAGGGAGATTCAGATGTCTGAAGCGAATCAGGAAAAGTTGGACGCATTCTTGGGGAAAATGGTCGGCGATCTCGGTGCGATCGCAACGGGCGCGGGAGTCCTGCTGGGGGACAGACTCGGCCTGTTCAAGGCATTGCGCGAAGGCGGCAAGATGACGGCCGCCGAACTTTCGACACGCACCGGCACCCAGGAACGCCTCGTAAGGGAATGGCTTTCCGGGCAGGCGGCGGCGGGTTACGTCGACTACGATGAAGCGAGCGACAAATTCTATCTCAACGCCGAGCAAGAGCTGGTGTTCGCTGATGAAGACAGCCCGGCCTTCATGGCAGGCGCATTCGAGTTCCTGTCCGCGCTGTGGCTCGATGAAGAAAAGGTGAGGCAGGCATTCCAGTCCGGCAAGGGCGTCGGGTGGCACGATCATAGCGCGTGTCTGTTTCGCGGTACGGAACGGTTCTTCCGTCCAGGCTACAATGCCAATCTGATCGACTCCTGGCTGCCGGCCTTGGAGGGCGTCGTCGAGAAGCTCGAACGCGGCGTGGACGTCGCGGATGTTGGATGCGGTCATGGTGCATCGACCGTGCTCATGGCACAGGCCTTCCCCAATTCGCGCTTCGTCGGCTTCGACTATCATGCCCCTTCGATTGAGCGCGCCCGCAAGGCGGCCGAGGTAGCCGGCGTCGGCGTTAACACGCGGTTCGACGTGGCGGCCGCCAAGAGCTATCCCGGAACCTATGACCTCGTCACATTCTTCGATTGCCTTCACGACATGGGCGACCCGACGGGCGCCGCCACCCATGTCCACGGATCGCTCAAGCCGGACGGCACGTGGATGATCGTCGAGCCGTTCGCGCATGATCATCTGGCGGCGAACCTCAATCCCGTCGGCCGCGTTTACTATGCCGCTTCCACTTTCGTGTGCACGCCCGCATCCGTGTCGCAGGAAGTCGGGCTCGCGCTTGGAGCCCAGGCCGGTGAGGCGAGGCTGCGCAAGGTTGTGACCGGCGGCGGCTTCAAGCGATTGCGTCGCGCCGCGGAGACACCGTTCAACATGGTGCTGGAGGCCCGCCCTTAGCGTGGCCGTCGCCAGAAATTGCAGCTCATCGCATTTGATGAAGATCACCGCCAAAAATCCGGACGCATCGGGCACATTTTCAAGGCGTCTGGGTTCACGCAGAGGTCGCTGCCGAGTTGTGTGCCAAGAGTCCCATACGTTGCGGCTCAGAAAGGACCCCACGCACGGCGACGAACATGCCCATAGCGATGGCCGCTATAATCACATATGTCCACCATGGCGCGTTCACAAAGCTGGTAAGCCACGTCGCACCGAACGCGCTTACGACAAAAACGAGAGCCTCGATAAAAAGACTGAGCCTGTACACATTCAGTCGTCTCATCCTCATACCACCCATCCAAAGACTGAGCTTGTTGCGCTACTGCGACAGAGCCTAACATATTGGAGAGTGCTCACTAGTCGACCGTGAACAATCCGAGCCCTAAGCGGCGACCGACTTCGGCCGGAGTTGAAGCAGGGCGATCAAGAGCGACAAAAACCACTTCAGCCACCTGAGCAGGAGGGAGAAGTTGTATCCGGCGGCGGCCAGGACGGCGTTGAGGGCGTCGCCCTGCTGGCCGGCGAGGTAGTTGCGGCCCATGCGGTGTTCGTTCTTGATGTGGCCGATGACGGGCTCGACCGCCGACCGCCGTCGCATCTGGCGCTTGATGGCTGGGGTGACGCGGCGTTTCTGGCCCGCGGTGAAGACCCTGAGCTTGTGGCTCTGCGGTGCGTTGTGGCCGCGATAGCCGGCGTCGGCGAGGATGCGGCCGATCTCGTTGCCGATGGTCTTTTCCATGTCGGGGATGACGCTTGCCAGCGTGTGGCCGTCATAGGGATTGCCGGGCAGCGCTTTTGCATGCAGGGCGAACTGGCCGCCCTTGGAGCGCTTCAGCGTGGTGGCCACCGACACCTTCACACCGAACTCGTAGGGCATATGCGCCTTGCCCTTGCCAATGCATTCCACCTCGTGCGCGTGCAGGCTGTAGATCTTGCGGCCGCGCTGGCGCTGGCGTTGCTAGAGAACGGTGGCGGCCTGGTAGAACGGCCATTTGAAGAGCGCGTCCAGCCCCGCATCGCCGGCGATCTGGCGAGAAATGTCGCGAATGGTCCGGCCGAGATAGGTCTTGAGCCTGCGCAGCGCCTTGTTGGCCCGCTTGAACTGCTTGGCGTGGGCATAGCGCTGGTGGCTGATCAGCGCCAGCTTGCCGACCCGCACATAACTCTGGCGCAAATGGAGACCCGTCCTCTTGGCCAGCCGCACCAGCCGTTCGCGCGCCCGGTTGATGAGCTTGGCGTCGGTCGGGAACATGACGTTCTTCGGCTGCACGGTTGTGTCGACGATCACCTGGCGCGTGTCGGCCGGCTTCATCGCCCCGGTCTTGACCGCAAGGCTGAGGCTCTCCTGCAACAGCACCACGATCCGCTCCTCGCCCATGCGGCTGCGCCAACGCGTCATCGAGGAGCGGTCGAACGGCAGCGTATGGCAAAAGAACGTCTCGCCGGTGAGATACTGGAAATAAGGGTTCTCCACCCAGCGCTCGCACAGCACCTCATCCGACAGGTTGAAGGTGTGCTTGAGGATCGCCAGCCCCGCCATCAGCCGGGTCGGCAGCGGCGGCATGCCGGGGCCGTCCGAATAGACGGCGCCGAAACGCTCCTCCAGCACCGGCCGGTCGATCGCCTGCTTCATGTTGATGATCTGATCGAGCCTGGAGCGGAACAGGTCCTGCTCTCCCGTCTCGCGTGGCTTGGACATTCGCCGTCCCCTCGATTCGCCGCCGCCGAACCGAGTGAATCACGCTCCGCAGCACAAGGGAATCGCAAAACCGAATTGCAGGAAAACAGCGTCCAAATACCGCTAATCCTGCAATTCAAAAGACGCTATCCGCCTCAATCAAAAGGCCAGATCAATGGCTTGCGGATAGTTCACGGTCGACGAGCTGGCGGCCACGCATCAGGCTGGAGATCCATCAGCGTTTACATCGTTTTTCAACGGGCGGCTCAAGCTCCGTGTTGTTGCGCGGCGCGCAGCTTGTCGAACGCCTCTTAGACCGTCGTGTGCCGGAAGAGGATATCCTCTGGAATTTCGGCATCGACATTCCGACATCACACATCCGTGATAAAGGCGTTTGCGGCTCGACGGGACCCTCCAACCCGAGGTCGCGAACAGAACCTGAATGACTGCCTCGTTTGCTATATGCGAATTGTCCGTGGGCGCCGCCAGGAGCTGGAACCGGCCAATCGACTTTAATTCTGGCTAGCTGTGCCCAGAATCGAGAAAAACGCCGGATTCATGCAGGCACAGCGGCCAATTTGCAGGAACCACCCCCCTGGGCACTGCTACTTATCTGGAATGAGGGGACTGTGGAGCTTCCGTCAAAAGGAAGCCAGATGTTCCGGGTTGAGGCCGTAGATCATCGTGGTCGTGTGAACATGAAGTGATGATAAAGCCGGCAAACAGGGAGGATAAAATGAGCCAATACTCATATAATCGTCGTGCGCTTATGAAGGCAATGCTGGCGATTTCGGCGACCCCTTGGGGGATTAACTCGAGGGCGTTCGCCTCGTCGTGCGACGATCGCATCCTGCGAATCGGCGGACTGGGTGGAGGCCCTGATTCGATGAACCCCTTCGCCACTTGGGGCTCCTTTTGGCCCTTGGCTATTTGCTATGATTTCTTGGTCTGCATAGACGCCCAGCGATACGACGATCGAAAGGGCTTTGCCCAATCTTGGTCCGTCGCCGACGACAACCTCACTTGGACCTTCAAGATCTGGCCCGGCATGAAGTGGTCGGACGGCCAGCCTGCTACCGCTAGGGACGCGGCGTTCACTTATAGTTATTTGCACGATTCCATAGGCAAGCCCGACGAGCTAAACGTCGGGTGGAACAGCACCAGCGGTCTTGAGAACGTCGAGTCCATCAAAGCGTTCGACGACGAGACTTTGCAGATCGTGACCAAGTTCCCCGCGACCTGGCCAATAGACAATATCATAATGATCGTTCCCGAGCACATTTGGAAGGACATCAGCTATGCTGACGCACGCGTAACCTTCCGCAACGATCCGCCTTTGGTGGGTACGGGACCTATGATCGTTTCGGAGTTTCACCAGGGCCAGTTTACACGCCTGACGCCGAACCCCTATTTCCGTACGGGGAAGCCCCAAATCGCGGGGGTGATCCTGCGGTCCTTCGATGCCGCCGATCCGATTGCGCAAGGTCTTAAGAGCGGGGAACTCGATTATGGCAACTACCTGACGTCCGCCCAGTGGGCTGATCTCTCGAAGGATCCCGACATTGTAGTCGGTGAATCCCGCATAGCTCAGAAAACCTATCTCGCCTTCAACACCGCTTCGGGAGATGGCGCAGGTAGCACCAAGGCTCTGCAGGATCCGGCGTTTCGCGATGCGCTCGGCTACGCGATCGATCAGAAGGCCATCGTCGATCGAGCCATGCGCGGACACGCCGACCCTGGTGTCGGACTCGCAATGCCGGTGGCGGCCGATTACTATTCAGATCTGAACGACATCAGGCGCCACTTCGATCTCGCCGAAGCCAACCGCCGGCTTGACGCCGCAGGGTACCGGGACACGAACGGCGATGGCATTCGGGAGGACAAGGACGGGAAGAGTTTCCAGCTAGAGCTGGTGTCTGGACCTTCAGCAAATATAGAGATGCCGGTCGCGGCAGTGCAGTTTATCGCTGGCTGGTTGGAGCAAATCGGTATCCCTGTATCGGTGACTCGGCTCGACTCCGGTGCGCTGAGCGCCCGCGCCGCAGCTCCGGCGAAAGGCGGCGGAGGGTGGGATCTGCTCATTTCCGATACCTGGCAAGGCCCAACACCTAAAGACCTGCTCATCTTCGGCAGCAGCAATTCCATCGGCATCAAGAACAAGGCGTACTGGACGAATGCGGAGTTCGACAAACTGTTCGCGGAGGTGCAGGTCACCGTTGACCTCAAGAAAAACCAAAAGCTGGTCGACCAGGCAGCGCGACTAATTTATACTGAAGCGCCTTACATCGTACTATGTTACCCCACCCTGCTCGAAGCCCACCGGAGGGATTGCTTCGAGGGTTGGGGAAAGCAAGGCATCATGTCGATGGACAGCTACTTCCCATTCGATCGCTTGAAGCCGGTGCCCGCGCCGTGAACGGAGGGGGAGGGAGCCGTCACATCCTGCGCATCATCGTCAGGGCCTCTATAACCCTCCTGATGGTGGCAGTCCTGAACTTCATCCTATTCCGAGTTATTCCAGGTGACCCTGCATCTCTTTTGCTTGGCGGGGCGCGCGTCAGCGTCACCGCCGAGCAGATTGAGGCGCAGAACCAACGTTGGGGCCTTGACCGGCCGCTGTTCCCGGACCAGGCGGTCGACTACCTGTCGGCAACACTCCGCGGCGATTTCGGCTACAGCTTCAAGTTCAGGGGCAGGCATGTCGCAGACCTGATAGCGGAACGCCTGCCGGACACCATAGTCCTAGTCGGGGTTGCTCAGATAATGGCAATCGTTATTGGGGTGATGCTTGGGATCTACGCAGGCTGGCGCCGGGGAGGAGCCGGCGACCGTATCGCAACCGGAGCCTCTCTGGCGCTCTATTCTACGCCGGCTTTCTGGCTCGGCATGATCCTGGTGGTAATCTTCAGCACGGCATTGGGTTGGCTCCCGGGCTATGGTGCATACTCGCCCGGCCTGATCACGGGCTCTCTTGGTTCGTTCCTCGACTACCTGCAACATCTCACGCTTCCCGCCACTGCGGTGGCGCTTGGGCTAATCGGCCAGTACGTCGTCGTCGCTCGTGCCGCAATGAGTGACGTACTCACCGAGGATTACATGGTAACCGCACGGGCGAAAGGGCTGACCAACGGTCAAATGCTGATGCGTCATGCATTTCGCAATGCAATGCTACCGGTCGTGACCTTGATCACCCTCAATATTGGCTATGTGGTCGCCGGGGCCATCACTGTCGAAGCCGTTTTCGCCTGGCCGGGTATCGGCGGGCTGACGGTGGAAGCACTCAACGCACGGGACTACCCAGTCCTTCAAGGCATATTCCTGTTGCTTGGCGTTTCAATTGTTCTCGCAAACCTCGTAGCCGATCTTGCCTACAGCCTTCTAGATCCGAGGGTCCGACAATGAGCGACAATATTGTTCGATATTGCCCGCGAGGCCGGGCGCGCGCAATAAAAGGCTTTCTGCGTCAATTTCTCAGCTATGGCGGTGCTCAGGTGGGCCTCGTATGTCTGGTATTCTTTCTTGTTGTGGGAGCGGTCCCCAATATTCTGGCGGGACCGCTCCAGACTGCGATCAATGCAACTGGCGATTTCCTCGCACCCCCATCAGGCGAGCATCTGCTCGGCACGGACGAAATCGGGCGGGACGTGCTCAATCTGGTCCTCCATGGTGCCCGGATCTCGCTTACGATTGCGCTACTCGCGACTGTGATCAGCCTCGTCGTTGGGACTACAATCGGTACGACCGCTGGCTACTATGGTGGCAGGGTCGACGTCTGGCTGATGCGCTTGACAGACTTCTTTTTTGTCATGCCGTCCTTCGTGCTGGCGCTGGTCATTACACCCGTGGTTCTCGAGGTGATGGGGCGCGGTGGAGAAATCCTGGGCTTCCGTCCTTCTCTTTTCGTGATCATTGTCGTTATAGGCATGACAAGCTGGTCCTTTGTTGCACGTATCGTCCGGAGTCAGACACTGTCGCTTAAGGAGCGACCATTCATTGATCGTGCGCGCGTTGCGGGTAGCAGTAATTTCGGCATCATGGTGCGGCACATCCTCCCCAATCTCGTGCCGCAAATCGCAGCCAATGGTGCGCTGGTGGTCGCCAGCGCAATCTATGTCGAGACATCGCTCTCATTCCTTGGACTCGGGGACCCGTTGCAGCCTTCATGGGGCACTTTGCTTTCGCTCGCTCAGCGCGCCGGCGCGGCCAGTGCTGGAGCCTGGTGGTACCTCGGCGCCCCAGGACTGTGCGTACTCACGGTTTCGCTTAGCTTCGTCCTGATTGGCAGTGCCCTTGACGACACGTTCAATCCACGGCGGAGGGTGATCCCATGACCAGCTCCTCCCAGGACAAAACACCGCTTCTGGAAATAGACCGGCTCTCTGTCGATTATGGGCTCAAGGGCGTTTCATTGCGAGCAATCGACGGCGTAAGCTTCGCGCTCCGAGCCGGAGAGGCCGTGGGCCTCGTCGGAGAATCGGGCAGTGGCAAGACCACGACCGCGATGGCGATCGCTGGTCTACTATCACCCAACGCGCGGGTCAGCGGCGGCCAAGTGCGCTATCGTGGCAACCGACTGCCGATCGACGATGATGCGGCGATGCGGCCACATCGCTGGAGCGAAACGTCCGTTGTCTTCCAGGGCGCGATGAACGCACTTAATCCTGTTCACCGCATTATCAAGCAGATCGCCGAGCCATGCATGCTGAAGCTCGGCATGTCGCGGGGCGAGGCGACCAAGCGGGGAAGTGAGTTGCTTCAACTGGTCGGCATCCCGGCGGATCGTGGTTCCGCCTACCCTCACGAGTTGTCGGGCGGAATGCGACAAAGGGTGATGATTGCCATGGCGCTCGCGTGTCGACCTTCGATTATCATTGGTGACGAGCCCACCACAGCGCTCGACGTCATCACTCAGGCTCAGATCCTTAACCTGCTAGGCGACTTGCGATCGCAGTTGAGCCTCGCCCTGATTTTGATCACCCACGACCTTTCTGTGGTGGCTAAGTGTTGTGATCGCGTAATGATCATGTACGCGGGCCGCATCGTCGAGGATGGCACTGTCGCCGAGATTTTCGCCCAGCCCAAACATCCCTACACCCGACAGCTGATCGAATCGATCCCGAACCCAGCGAGCGGCAAAAAGATGATCCGGCCAATACCGGGTGATCCTCCCAACTTGGTGAATCGACCCTCGGGCTGCGCTTTCCATCCGCGTTGCCCGTCGGTCATGGGGGGGTGCGCGACCGAAGTCCCCAGCCTCAATAAGTTCGGGCGGGGACGTGTCGCCTGTCACCTTCACCGGTCCTTGACGCAAGAAGACAAGGTCGCTGTTCATGCCTGACACTGCCGGCATCCTGCGTCTCGAGAGCCTGCAAGTTCATTTTCCTATCCAGGGCGGTCTGTTCGACCGTGTCCTGGGCCGATCTGTCGGCGCCATGCGCGCGGTAGACGGGATCGACCTCAACGTCGGGCGGGGCGAGATCGTCGCCCTGGTCGGCGAATCGGGAAGCGGCAAGACCACTGTGGGCCGCGTCATCACCAAGCTTGCCAAGCCGACTGGCGGCAGAATGCTGTTCGAAGGCCGCGACATGAGGTCGGTAGAGGGCTTCTCGGCTCTACGTCCGTACCGGCGTCGCGTGCAAATGATCTTCCAGGACGCTTATCAGGCCCTCAATCCGCGACACACCGTGTTCGACATCGTGGCGGAGCCGTTGCAGTCCCTGCGGCTGGTCGGTAACGCCACTCAACTCGCCGACCGGGTGAGTGAAGCGCTTGCGGCCGCTGGGCTCAATCCTCCCGGCGATTTCTTCGCCCGCTTCCCGCACGAGCTATCCGGCGGGCAGCGCCAGCGCGTCGTGATTGCAGGAGCGCTTGCCGTCCGGCCGGAACTCATCGTTGCTGATGAACCTGTATCGATGCTCGATGTCTCGATACGCGCTCAGATTCTTCAGGTCCTGGTTGACTTGCGCGACAGGCACAACATGGCGCTGCTGTTCATCACCCACGATTTGCCCCTTGCCTGGCTGATCGCCGACCGGATTGCGGTCTTGTATCTTGGAAAATTGGTCGAGATTGGTAGCGCCGACGAGATCACATTCAACCCTCGCCATCCGTATACCGTCGCCTTGCGCAACGCCACACCGCAGATTGGCGGCAACGCAGGTCGCGCCGAGTTGCCGGCCCTGCAGGGCGAGGTTCCAAGTGCCGCGCGCGTGCCGAAGGGCTGCCGTTTCCATCCTCGTTGCCCGCTTGCCTTCGACCGTTGCAAAGCTGAGGAGCCGCCGGCGATCGAAGTTGGACCACAGCACCTGTCAGCCTGCTGGCTCGCTAAGTGAAAGGCATGCAATCAGCGCCACCCCAATGAGCGTATTCCATCTGGTATTGCACAGGCAGGTGGGCTGGAACACCACCATGCAGATAGAATGCTGAGACCCGTCGAAATTGGCCACTCCATCTTGAATCAGTCTCAATGTCTGGGAGGCACTCTGAAGTGTGTAATGAACTAGGCCCGATTAAACCGCCAACGCCGCGATACGAAGTGGTTTTGCAGACCGGCTTGCGCGTTCCAATGCGGGACGGCGTTGAGCTCGCCACGGACCTGTATCGGCCTATTGGTTACACTGGGGAACTCGGGTCAATCCTTATCCGAACTCCATACGGTAAGACGCCCTATCGCTGTCCGGTTGAGCCTCGCCACAAAGTGGCAAGAATGTTTGCTGGACAAGGGTTCGCTGTACTTGTGCAGGAGCGTCGTGGCGTCTTCGATTCCGGCGGCGTATACGCTAGGGAACATATAGGGGACGACGGTTATGACACGCTGTCCTGGATTTCGCAGCAGCCATGGTCGAATGGACGCGTGGGCACATATGGGTGCTCGGCGCTTGGTATCGCGCAGGTTTTGCTGGCGCAGTTGTGCCATCCAGCCCACCGATGCGCAATTGCGCAGGGATCGGGCGGCGCGAACGGCTCTGCCGGAGGGCGATATCGCAACGGGGATCTCCGTCTCGGCGGTGCGGTGGAGGTTGCCGCGTTTGTCCCCTGGTTCCACCAAACCGCAGCGAAGGACCGGTCCCGAGTGCAACCGAAAAGCGATGAGGAGTATCAGCGGGCTTTCGCGTCGCTGCCGCTCGTCAACATGCTTAAGAGCCTTGGGGGACCGCCGACTGACTGGGAGGACTGGGTCTCGCGTGACCCAGGCGATCCCTGGGGGGATCGGAATGGGATGCTTAGCGAGGACTCGACCATCGACGTCCCAGCCCTGTTCGTGAACTCGTGGTACGACGTGGGGGCTGCCGACGCGCTTCACCAGCAGCGCGTTTTTAGTGCTCGCGGATTGAGCCCGGCGGCACGCGATCACCAACATATCATTCTGTCGCCAGCCACGCATTGTGGCACCGAGAGTCTCAAAGCCCCGACGGTTATCGGCGAGCGCGAGCTGGGCGACGCGCGCCTGGATTGCTGGCAGATCTACCTGGACTGGTTCGACTGCTGGCTGAACGACAAGCCCGACCGGATCGAGGGAATGCCCCGCGTCCAGTACTACGTGATGGGTCGCAACGAGTGGCGTGCCGCGTCAGAATGGCCCCCTCTTGGTGTGGAACTGCAGCACTGGTTCCTCCGCAGCGGCGGGAATGCCGCGACCCGTCTAGGCGACGGGACTCTTGATGTAGAGCCTCCGAGTGCCGACGAGCCGGCTGACACGTTTACCTACGACCCTGGGGATCCGGCGCCGTTCTTGGGGATGGACGGCGGGAAGTCAAGTGGAACTACTATAGGACCCCGCGATTACCAGGACGTCCAGCTTCGTCCAGACGTCCTCTGCTTCACTTCACCGCCCCTCACAGAGGGCATGGAGGTTACCGGATTTGTCCGGGCGGTCCTCTTCGTCTCTTCTTCGGCCCCGGACACGGACTTCGTGGCCAGACTGTTGGACGTACATCCCGATGGCCGTGCGATTGACGTGGTGGACGGGATACTGCGCGTCCGCTATCGCGAGGGCTTTGATCGGGCTGTTTTCATGGAACCGAGCGTTATATGCAAAATCGAGATTGATCTCGACGCCACAAGTAATTGGTTTCCGGCCGGCCATCAAATTCGCCTGGAAATCACTAGTTCGGCCTTCCCGCGGTTCGACCGCAACCTGAATACGGGAGGTAACAACTGGGACGAAACTGAATGGGTAGTGGCTCGGAACACGATTCATCACTGCGAGCAGTTCCCCTCCCACGTACTGCTTCCTGTGATGACAGCGATGGGGTCCCATGCCGGCAAGGCGAATTTGAACAGCATCGCTAGGTGTTTAGATTGTGGTATTCGGCTTTGCCCCCCGCCTTGAACGGGTTGTTTTGAAGTGCTGCGCTTCGAGATGATGACAAAACGTGGTCTGTGTGAACAGCCACAAGCATCAGGAAAGGAAGCGCAGCATGAAAAATTATGCCGGACTGGACGTCTCCGTGAAAGAGACCACCGTTTGCATCGTGAGAAGGGCGCCGAATTTGCCGAGAGATGAAGGTTGCTAGTCATCCGGACGATCTTGCTGACGCATTGAAGAACCCCGCATGGAATCTCGCCCGGATCAGGCTTGAAGCCGGCCCCTTATCCCAATGGTTGGTCTGGCGGCAGCCGGACTACGTGACCTGTATCGAGCCCCGTCATTCCAAGGCGTTCTCAAGGCACAGGTCAACAAGACCGACCGCAACCATGCTCGCGGCATCGCGCAGATATGCGGGTTAACCTGTTCCGGCCCGTGCATGTCAAGAGTAAGCGGTATTCTCGGGCCACGGCCTTGAGCTCGAGCTTGTTGATGTAGACCCAAGGCAGGAGATCGTCGATCTGGCTGTTGGGGTGGCCGTTGACGATCCTGGTGAGGACATCGGCGAGATAAGCCGAGCGGTTCGACACCATTGAGCTTGCAGGTTTCGATCAGCGAGGCGATGACTGCCCAGTGTTCGGCGCCGCCGTCAGAGCCTGCGAAGAGCGCGTTCTTGCGGTTGAGCGCGAAGACTGATTCATTATGCACCCCCTCTTCAAATGGCGGGAAACAGCGATTTCTGATTATCGTCGTTGATGATACGCGGAGATTTGCGCGCCAAATCGGCCTTGATCCGTTCATCTTCAAGGTCGCTGGCGCGGATCTGGTAGGGCGCGCCGCGCATGACCTGCTCGGCTGGTAATATGCCGTCCCTGACGAACCGGCGGATTTTGACGTGCGACACGCCAAGCTTCGCGGCCGCGTCCGACATGGTAAGCCACTCGCCGTTCTTGTCGGAAGACCGATAGCCGCTGATCTTGTGCACCGTGCGCAGGGATTGGACGCGTCGCGCCGTCCAGGTCTTTCCCTGACCCGTCTTCATGCCCATGCGGTTGAGTGTGGCGGCGATTTCGGCATCCGACCATCGCGTTGCCATGGATCGCATGACCGCCAGAGCCTCCTCAGGCGTACTCTGGCCATGCTCTCCGGATTTGGACTTGCGAACCCTTACCTGGGAATGCTGGCCCCCATGCCAATGGATGGTCAGGATCACATCGCGCGCGTCGTCATCGACGTCCGCCACAATGTCCTTGATGAGCGCGCGCAGCAGTTGCTGACGGAACCGCATATCGACACCCGGCGCATTCCAGGCGGCTTCGAGATCCTGGGCGAGGCCGGTGAAGTCAGGGATCGCGTCGACAGGCTCCATACGCTGGACTTCACTGAGCCGGGCCTCGCAGGTCTCCACGCGCCTGAGCCTAGCTTCCCAGTTCCTCTCGAGCTGGGCCGCTATAAGCCGGTTCTCCGGGTCGCAGGCGGCGTAGCGGCGCTCGGCGAGCGATGCCTCATAGCGTGCCTGCTGCAGGTCCATCTCGATCATCTGCCGCCGCCTGGCTTCGCTCTCCAGCTGCATCTGTTCAGCCTCCAACGCCGCCTCGATCGCCATCGGCGCAACCGCCTCCAAGGCTTCGCGGGCCACCGCCGCATCGGTGCGAAAGCCGTTGAACGACATGCATCGCGCCTGCGCCATCATGGTGTTCTCGCAACGATAGACCGGGTAACCTTGGCCACGTCCGGCATACGTGACAACCAGTCTTCGCCCGCATCGACCACAGGAGAGAAGACCCGGGAGCAACGCGCGACCGCCGCGGCCCGACTTGACGCCGCCGGCTTTGCCATAGGCGTTGGCGGCGAGAAGTTCCTGGTTCCGTTCGTACTCGCTCCATCCGATATAGCCTTCGTGATGCTCCTTGAGCACCACCGCCCAATCGCTGGCCGGCTTGTAATGACCATAGCTCTTGCGGACGCGGCCATCCACGATCTCGGTGCGCTTCTCGCTCTTACCATAGACATAAGCGCCGGCGTAGAACGGGTTCTTCAGGACGGAGATCACGTTGCGGTAGCGGACCGGAACCCAGGCGAAGGACACCATCTTCTTGCCGTCGGAGGGTCTGGGGAAATGCACGCCATCGTCGATCATCGAGATCAGGACCTGGCGGGCACTGCCGAGTTCGCGGAAACGCGCGAATATCAGGCGAATGGTCTCCTGCAGGCGTATATCGGGATCGAACCCGAGACCGTAATCCCGGTGCCAGACGTAGCCGAAGGGCACAGAGATGCGCAGTTCGCCGCGCTGTGCCTTGGCGCGGTCAGCTTCGTACATGCGAGCACGCAGCACCCCGAGTTCGAACTCGCTTATGCTCCCCTTCATGCCGAGCAGCAGGCGATCGTTCGGCAGTCCCGGATCGTAGACTCCGTCCAGATCGATCACCCGTGCATCGACTTCGCCGCACAACTCGAGCAGCCGATGCCAGTCCGGTCCGTTGCGAGACAGGCGGGACGCCTCCAGGCAAAGCACAGCGCCCACATGACCGGTGCACAGATCGTCGACCAGGCGTTCGAAACCGGGACGTTCCACAGCTCCACTTGCGGTGCGTCCCAAGTCCTCGTCGATCACCTCAACCTTGCGGAATCCCCAGCGCCGCGCGACGTCGACCAGCTCATATTGCCGACGCTGGCTCTCAAGATTGAGCTGCACTTGCGCCTGCGTGGACTGACGTACATAGACAACGGCCTTGCGCTTGAGGATGGTGGCCGGAATCAGATTACGGCTCGTCATCGCGGCTCTCCTCCGTCACGATACCGGCGGCGGCCATCAGCACATTGGCGAGCCGGGCGATCACGATCGTTCGTTGCGCTGCGCTCAGCCCGACTAGCTTGTGCGAGTCGAGCGCATGCTGAGCTGGCGAACGATCACGAGAGATCGTGTCGGTGGCGGCAAGGTTCTCATTTTGAGTCTCCCCGATGATGAAACCATCCGGAGAGCCTCGCCGGAAACGGCGCTGGATCAAGAGCTTGTTCAGTTCAAGCAGTGCAGCAAGCGACGCGCGCGGGGAGCCCAGATCCATTGCTGCGCACGGGACTTCGACCTCCTGCCCAACATGGGCAGAATGACCCCGAGATTGCGATCGGACGGATCGAGCGTTCGACGGTGTTGCTGTCGATCTCGATGCGGCCGTCGTCAAGGAAGTGCGAGAGGCCTTCCCAGCGTGAGAGCGTGTAGCGGATTGCCTCTGCGAGCTTGGTCTTCTGACTGATCAGGCCGAGCTTCTCACGCAGCCAGGGTTCGAGATCGGCGACGATGGCGCGGCTTTTGTCCTGACGCATCGCGCGGCGCTCGTTGGCCGATCGGCCACGGATGTCATCCTCGATCTTGTAGAGTTCGGCGATCCGTCTCAGCGCGTCACTGGCGATCGGCGCGGGACCGGCTGCTGCCAGTTCATAAAAGCGCCGACGGACATGCGCCCAGCAGAAGGCGAGCGTGACGCCGCTTTTGTCGGCCAGCACGCGATAGCCGCCATAGCCGTCGACCTGCAAGATTCCGGTGAAGCCTGCGAGATGAGCGATCGGACGCTCGGCCTTTCGGTCCGGCGCATAGACATAGGCGACGCCCGGCGGGTCGCTCCCCTCCCATCGTCGGTCATCGCGGGCATAGGCCCAGAGTTGACCTGTCTTAGTCTTGCCGCGGCCGGGATCGAGCACCGGCGCGGTCGTCTCGTCGGCGAAGAGTTTTGCCGAGGACTTCAGCTTGCCAAGCAGCCGCTCATGCACCGGACGCAGGTGCCAGGCGGCGCGGCCGACCCAGTCGGCGAGCGTAGAGCGATCGAGATTGATACCCTGCCGGGCGTAGATTTGCGCCTGACGATAGAGCGGAAGGTGATCGGCATATTTTGAGACCAGCACCTGGGCGACCGTTGCCTCGGTCGGAAGACCACCCTCGATCAGCCGGGCCGGCGCCGGAAGCCTGAACCACGACGTCCTCGCAGGCGCGGCAGGCATATTTGGGCCGGCGCACGACGATTACACGCAGCTGCGCCGGAACGATGTCGAGCCGCTCGCTCACGTCCTCGCCGATCCGATGCAAGCCATTGCGGCAGCATGGGCAGGCATGGTCCTCGATGTCGACGACCATCTCCACGCGCGGCAGATGGGGTGGCAGCGCGCCCCGGTTGGCCCGGCGCCTCGTGGCCTTTGCTTGCCGCTCGGCGGGAGCAGATTGCTCCTTCTCTTCCTCACCGGCGGCCTCGATCTGCTCCGCCTCTTCGAGCCCCAGCAGCAATTGATCCTCGGGGAGCGTCTCGGCACGCCGGCCGAAGCGGTGACGCTGCAATTCCTTGATGATCTGAATCAGACGGGCATTCTCGACGTCGTGCGCCAGGACCATCGCCTTCAGCGCGTCCGGATCGTCGGGAAGCTGGTCAGCCGTCATCGCCATGAACGGATCAGACCATATTCGCCGACAGCCCGCGACAGCGGAATCTAGGCTGATTCACTTCGTCGCGGGTCAGCCCGCCTGGGCTGGCACGCGGGTCCGGCGCGCCTCATGGACTCGCCGCCAGTCGAGACCTTCGAGTAGCGCCGAGAGCTGCGCGGCCGTCAGCCGCATCATGCCGTCATGCACTTTCGGCCAGCGGAACTCCCCATCCTCCAAACGCTTAGCAGGCAAACCCCGGTGCCATCCCAGAAGATCAGCTTGATCCGGTCAGTCCGCTTCGCCCGGAAGACGTAGACGGCCCCGCTGAACGGATCGGCCCCCATTGTCTCTCGCACCAGCGCCGCCAATCCCTCCGCACCCTTGCGGAAGTCGACGGGCTTCGTCGCCACCATGACCTTGACCGCACCCGTCGGCCCGATCACGACGTCGCCTTCAGCGCGCGGATCACTGCGGCCACCGTCTTGGTATCGGCGCCCCGGCCGACGCGCATCGCGATGCCGTCGATCTCAAGCTCGATCATGCCGGCATCTCGGGTGGCTTGCCGTTTCCGCTGCTTCGGTGAACGGCTGGCTGCAGGTTCCGCCGCCGCCACAACCGCCGGCACAAAGGCAGGAGAATCTTGCTGCACCGAAGCGGCCTGTTTGCGCGCTTCGCGGCGCCAGGCGAAGACCTGCTGCGGCCTGAGACCATAACGGCGGGCGACCTCGGAAATGATCGCATTCGGCTCCAGCGTCTCTGCGATGATCCGCGCCTTGTCATCCAC
>NZ_RZRW01000331.1:0-6601 GCF_003998745.1 Mesorhizobium sp. M7A.F.Ca.US.014.04.1.1
CCGCCAGTGTCCCCGCCAGCGTAGCGCCATCTTTCACATGCCCGCCAAGCCTGACCCTGCCATTGACCGAGCCCACTTCGATGCGCGACTTTGGCGCGACCTGGCGGATCGCCTGCGCCATGTCGCTGACATCGACGCCGACCTCGATCTGGAGGGCGCCGAGCGAGCGCTTATCGGTGGAGAACAGATTAACCGTGGTGGTGCCGGCGCCCTTACCGATGACGTAGAGCGTGCGGTCGGTCATTGGCTGGGCATCGGCGATCTTCTCGTCGCCAACGACGATGTCGCCCAGATTGGCACTCACCTGGATCGTCACCGATTGCGACATCGGCAGGAAAATCCGATGAACGCTGGGGGTCGACACATCGATGAAGCGGTCGGCCGCATTGGCCGCCAGGCCCGACAGCAACAGCGCCCCTAGGCACGACAACGCGGCCGTCGCTATCCCTAAGCAATATCCCCGCATCCCCGTCTCCCCACTCGCTGCCGGTGGCAGTCCCGTTTATTAGCCGCACCTTATCATGGTTGTCGCGGCACGTCATATGTCTCGAGCTTCACA
Source organism: Mesorhizobium sp. M7A.F.Ca.US.014.04.1.1 (assembly GCF_003998745.1). Taxonomy (NCBI): domain Bacteria; kingdom Pseudomonadati; phylum Pseudomonadota; class Alphaproteobacteria; order Hyphomicrobiales; family Phyllobacteriaceae; genus Mesorhizobium; species Mesorhizobium sp. M7A.F.Ca.US.014.04.1.1. Next base: position 560 of record NZ_RZRW01000331.1, read on the forward strand.
CCCCGAAAAACGCCGATCGTTGCCCGCGCCGGCGGCTCAGGCTGCACATATTTGACCACTTCCTTGACGACCGGCTGCGGTGCCGCCATCACGATCGGAGCAGGCTTTACCTTGCCCAACTCGTCGAGGCGGCTTCCCACCCGCTCCACAGCCTGCGTCAACCCGGCAATCTTGTCCTCGGCGCGCTTGCGCTCGGCTGTAGCCTCCGCTTCGGCCGCTGCCTTCCTGTCGAGCTCCGCCTGCCTGGCGGCGACATCGGCCGGCGTTTCGCCGGTCAGGTCGGAAAGCGTCACCCGCTCGGTCATTTCGCCCTTGCTGGCGGCGGCCTGGCGAAGCGCCAGCGACAATTGGCCGGCGCCTGCCGCAAGCGTCAGCTTCTGCGCGTCCTTGGTGCTGGCTTCCAGCGTTACGGACTTCACCACGGTTGGGCTGTCCTTGCTCACATCGGCCACCTGGTCGATGGCGAGCACCTTCATGCTCTGCAGCAGCACATCGACGAAACTCTTGTCCGCTCCATCATCGCCGCGCACCGTTCGCGTCAGCAGCACATCGACCCGGTCACCCGGGAAGACGAAGCCGGCGACGCCGAGCACGTCGTTCACCCTGATGGAAACAGCTTTCATGCCTTCGCCAAGCACCGCCGAAAGTGTGGCGCGTTGGCCTGGCCCAGTGATCTTGCTGGCGAGGACTGGTTCGTTGGTGCTGATGGTCTGAAGCGCTTGCCTTGTACCTTCGCCGGCCAAGGCTTCCTTTGTCGTCTTGAAAGCGCCTGCCGGTATTGCGCCCGCCGGCCATGCGACTTCGCGCAATGTGTCCGCACTCAGCGCATCGCCGAATTTCAGTGGTATCGCCGCAACCACGACAGTGCTGCCTTGAACAATACCCGTTTGCGCCATGGCGCTTCGCTGGCCAGCCAGCCAGATATTGACCAGCACAACCGCCAGGACACCGAAAATACCGGCAAGAACGATCATGATGAGTGTGTTCGCGCGCATGGTCCCAAAAACCCCAAGAAAGGCAACATATCGGGCAACAGGGACCCGGATCAGATCCGGGTCCCGATTGGAAAATGATCAGGGACCAGGAGTAGCCGTAGCAACAGTACAGTTCGTCACGCCAGCAACGCCCGTCAGCTTGCTGCAGAGATTGGTGAACGAGCCGTTCACCCACACTCCGATAGCGATGATCGTCACGATCGACGCCGCGGCAATGATGCCGATGAGGATGGAATATTCGACCATGGCAGCGCCGTTTTCATCGTCGCGGAACTGCCGGGTCATCGTCATGAGCTTCTTCATGTCAATTTCTCCCTTTGGAGGTTGGAACCCGACGAGACAGAGCAAGAGATGAAATCCATACCCAAGCATCCCCCGTCATCTCGATCCTAGGTCCCGAGAAAATGCAGAGTCAAACGACATTAAGGGTTCCTTAACTTTCATGTACCTGATTCGGCAAGAAGGTGGCAAAGTGAAATCTTATCAAGGGATTGATTCTTTTCATTTTTCGATCGCCCTTAACCATTCATTCACAATTTAGCCGCTCATGTGGCGAAACCGTGGAAGCATTAGAAGAAATGCATATTCCTTTATATCTAAGGACTTAAGCGGGAGTTTTGCTAATTTTCGCGGCGCGGGCGCATGAGCCTGAGAGCTGAGGATAAATTTGGGGAACTCCGCATGCCCTCTGCACCAAATAATCAAGGGATTTGCGGTCCTTGATCTTAACTATGCCGAAAGTAATGGCTGTGCGCCGGGCATCCAGGCGCTTGTGCGCTCGTTGGTTAACGTTTAGTTTCCGCTAATGCGTGTCCGAGGGGAGTATAAGCAATTATGCTGGGACGGTTCATCAAGGGGCCAAGCGAACAGCAGGCAGTGACAAAGGTCGAGCCGCTGGCGGTGCAGCCTGTTGCTCCGGCTCTTCTGCCAGCCGTTGATATTCAATCGCATGGTGACGATTTCCTGACGATCAAGGTCGAGCTGCATCGCCACTTGATCGACCGGTTCAACCTGACCGCGCTTGAAAGTGCTTCCAAGGATGAGATCCTGAACGAGATCCGTCCAATCGTGCGCGAGTTCGTTCGCGCTCGCGCGGTGCCGCTGAATGCGCGCGAACTCGATCAACTCACCAGCGACACCGCCGACGAGATGCTGGGCCTCGGGCCGATCGAACCGCTGCTCAAGGATGATTCCATTACCGACATCCTGATCAATACTCACAAGCGCGTTTTCATCGAGCGGCGGGGCATCGTCGAAGAGACGCCAATCCGGTTTCGGGACGAGGCCCATCTGCTGCGCGTCATCAACAAGATCGTTTCGGCTATCGGCAGGCGGGTCGATGAATCGTCGCCCATGGTCGATGCCCGGCTGGAAGACGGCTCACGTGTCAACATCGCGGTGCGGCCGGTCTCGGTCGACGGCCCGCTGGTATCGATCCGCAAATTCTCGAAGAATCCCTATTCGCTCGAACGTTTGATGGCATTCAATTCGATCCGTCCGCCGATGATCGACCTGCTGCGGATCGCAGTCCAGGCGCGCAAATCGATCCTGGTTTCGGGTGGCACCGGCAGCGGCAAGACAACGTTGCTCAACGCCTTGTCGAGCTACATCCCTTCGAAGGAGCGGCTGATCACCATCGAGGATGCGGCAGAACTGCAATTGCAGCAGCCGCATGTCGGCCGGCTCGAGACGCGCCCGCCCAATGTCGAGGGCAGGGGCGAGGTTCGCCAGCGCGAATTGCTGAAGAACGCGCTGCGCATGCGACCGGACCGCATCATCGTCGGCGAGGTGCGCGGCGAGGAAGCTTTCGACATGCTGCAGGCAATGAACACCGGCCACGAAGGCTCGATGACGACAATCCATGCCAACACGCCGCGCGATGCGATCTCGCGGCTGGAGCAGATGGTCGGCATGGCCGGCATGCCGATGACGCATGATTCGATCCGGGCGCAGATCGCCTCCGCCATCGACATCATCGTCCAGACACAGCGTCTCTCGGATGGCGGCAGGCGTGTCACCTCCATATCGGAACTGACCGGCATGGAGGGCAATGTCGTGCAGCTTCAGGAAATCTATCATTTCGTCCGCCGTGAGGTGACGGCCGAGGGCAAGGTCGTCGGAGACTTTCGCGCAACCGGTGTCCGTCCGCGCTTCGCTCCAGAGGCGGCGACGCTTGGCCATCATTTTGCCAAGGACGCCTTCAACCCGCAGGTTGCCCTCTGATGCCGACTGGTCAAGCTCTGCTATACTTCATCTACATGCTGGCGGCAGCCTCGGTCATCCTCGCCGGCGAAGCTCTTTATCTTTCATTTGCCGGCCGCCGCTCTCGGTCTCTAGCAGTCAATCGCCGATTGAAGCGGCTCGCTGGCGACGTCCCGGCCGAACAAACGCTACAGGGATTGCTGCGGGAGCGTGGCCTCACTGACTCCGGCGACTTTCTTTTTGGAATGGTGTGGCTGAACAGACTCTATACTCAATCCGGCATCACCGGAAATCCCCTGACGTTCGCCGCGACATTCCTGCTCGTCGGACTAGCGATGGCGTTGCTCCTGGTACTCTTCAATTTTTCCGCTTTGGCGTCGCTTCTTATCTTTCTGGTCGTAGGGCTTGTCCTGCCGCTTCTCGTCCTCCGGCGCGCCCGCAACAAGCGAATCCAGAAGTTTGCCAAACAGCTGCCGGACGCGCTCGACATGATCGTTCGTTCGCTGCGCGCCGGACACCCGGCTTCGGTCGCCATCGGTCTGGTCGCGCGCGAAATGCCGGATCCGCTCGGCACCGAGTTCGGCATCGTCTCCGATGAGATCACTTTCGGTCTCAGCATCGAGCAGGCTGTGCGAAAGCTTTCGCAGCGTGTCGGCTTCGAGGGTCTTCAGTTGCTGTCGGTATCCCTGTCGATCCAGGCCAAGACCGGCGGTAATTTGACCGAAATCTTGTCCAACCTATCCTCGGTACTGCGAGAAAGGCAAAAGCTTCGAATGAAAATTCGGGCGCTTTCCGCTGAAGGGCGCGTATCGGCCTGGATTATATCACTGTTTCCGCTCGTCATGTTCTTGATCCTTCAACTTCTTGCTCCCTCCTATTATGGAGGCGTGTGGCACGATCAGCTCATTTTCCCAGTCTTCACCGTATTCGGGGTGTGGGCTTTGTTGGGGGATTTCATCATGTATCGAATGGTTAATTTTGATTTCTAACAGGGGCGACGAATAAAATTGTTTTCGAATATTCAGGATCTGGGTTTCTTGGTATCTATCGTCGTGTTTGCGGCGGCGGCATCTTTTTTCCTGTTCGGTGCGCTCGTCTTCCTGCCGGCTCTGCAAACACGAAAGCTCGTCGCGCAGAGCCTGATGGGCGAAGGAATTACAGACCGCCGGTCAATGCTTGGACAGGACGTGCTTGCCAAGCTTGCGGCACAACGGCCAGTCGACGCCTACTTCAAGTCGATCGAAAAGGAGCGCGATGAGCCGAATGCTTTGGAGGCGAAGCTCTTTCGTGCCGGCTTTTACAAATCAAGTGCACCGCTGGTTTACACCCTGTCCCGTCTGGTTGCAGTCTGCATTGGGTTTTTGGCCATCTATGCCCTGCTGTCGCGGGTCCTTCCACCACAGCTGCCTGGTTTCATAACCTTTGCCGGCTCTGCTTTGTTCGGCCTGGCCTGCATGGTGATTCCGAGCATCATGCTCGATCGCTTCGAGAATGGTCAGAAACGAATCTATCGCCGTGCCTTTCCCGACTTCATGGACATGATGATCACATGCGCCGATGCAGGCATGAGCCTTGAGGCGGCGGTCGAACGTGTGAGTCACGAAATGGCTGCCACCCACAAGTGGCTGGGGATCCAACTGTCTATCATGAATTTGCAACTGCGCGCCGGCAAGCCGTTGCGGGAGGCGTTACGGGAACTCGCCGATCGCATAGGCCTTGAGGAGGCGCGGGCACTAGCGGTGCTGTTCCGGCAATCGGAAGAACTCGGCACCAGCCTCACCGATGCCTTGCGTGTTTATAGCGCCGAAATGCGCAGTCAGAGAATTCTGAGTGCCGAGGAGCGCGCCAATTCACTCCCGGTCAAGATGATGATTCCGTTGGGTCTCTGTATATTCCCAGTCGTGATGGTGGTGATCATGTTGCCGGTCATCATTCGCATGAGAGGCGTTTTCTTCTAGTTTAGTATATCATTTGGCCCTAATGTGAGTCGGGGGCCCAGGGGACGGACGTATGAAGAGGGTTATCGCGGCCGCGGCCTGTCTGCTCATGGCGGTGCTTGCCGGTTGCCAGACGGCGGACAAAACCGACGGTGTCGTGCGCACCAACGAGCCGTCGAAGGGCGACGTGACGTCTTTTGGCGATGCTTTCGACGGACTGAAAACGGTCGGCGACGTCGAATACTATGCCTCGGACCAGGCGGTCGCGGAAGCCAAGAACCAGTTCCGCGCCGAGAATTACGGCAATGCCGGCGCACTGTTCTTCAAGGCGACGCAACTGGCACCCAATGATGGTAACGCCTGGATGGGGCTGGCCGCCTGCACCGACCGGATCCACCGCTTCGACCTGTCCGACCGGGCCTATGCCAGGGCCTTCAAGCTGGGCGGCGCGACGCCCGAATATTACAACAATGTCGGCTATTCCTACCTGCTGCGCGGCAAGTTACAGGATGCCCGCTCGAACTTCCTCAAGGCTTACGAGCTGGCGCCCAACGACCCGACCGTCGCCAACAATCTGAAGCTTTTGTCGTCAAGCGTGCAGAACGTCGAGCGCTAGCATGTTGCTTGCCGAAGCGCTGCTGCTGAAGGTGCTCGCAATCCCTCTGCTGGCCAGGATTGCCTGGCTCGATTTCACCACCCAGAAAATTTCCAATCGCGACGTGCTGCTGCTGCTCTGTCTGGGCGCCGGGGGCCTGCTGTTGCTGTCGCTCCAATCCGGGTCGTGGTGGGACATGGGACTGAGCACCAGTGCAGGGCTTCTGTTGTTCGTCGCGCTCTTGCCCTTCTGGGCCTTGCGCAAGATCGGCGCCGGCGATGTCAAGCTGATAGCAGTCGTGCCCTTCCTGATC
>NZ_RZRW01000332.1:0-6590 GCF_003998745.1 Mesorhizobium sp. M7A.F.Ca.US.014.04.1.1
GTGATGTTGTGCTTGATATGGTCGATGAGGTTGAGCCCGTAGGTCTTGCGATCCTCGGTGACGTAGGCGATGCCGTGTTGGACCGCCTTGCTTACCGAGGACACATCGATCGGCTTGCCCTTGAGCAGCACCTCGCCTGTGATGCGGCGGCCGTAGGAGCGGCCGAACAGGCTCATGGCGAATTCGGTGCGGCCGGCGCCCATCAGCCCGGCAATGCCCACCACTTCGCCCTCGCGCACATTGATGTCGATACCCTTGATCACCTGCCGCTCGGCATGGAGCGGGTGATAGACCGACCAGTTCTTCACCTCGAACACGATCTCGCCGATATCAGGCTCGCGCGGCGGATAGCGGTCGTCGAGGGAACGACCGACCATCGAGGTGATGATGCGGTCTTCGGAGATGTCCTTCTTGGCCAGCGTCTCGATGGTGCGCCCGTCACGGATCACCGTCACCTTGTCGGCGACCCGGTTGATCTCGTTGAGCTTGTGCGAGATCAGGATCGAGGTCATGCCTTGCCGCTTGAATTCGAGCAGCAGGTCAAGCAGCGCCTGGCTGTCCTTTTCGCTGAGCGATGCCGTAGGCTCATCGAGGATCAGGAGCTTGACCTCCTTGCTCAGCGCCTTGGCGATCTCGACCAGCTGCTGCTTGCCGACGCCGATATTGGTGATCAGCGTCTTGGGGTCCTCCTTAAGGCCCACCTTCTTCAACAGCGCACTGGTGCGCTCCTCGTTGGCGTCCCAGTCGATGACGCCGAATTTCGCGTGCTCGTTGCCGAGGAAGATGTTTTCGGCGATCGACAGCATCGGCACCAGCGCTAGCTCCTGGTGGATGATGACGATACCCTTGTGTTCGCTGTCCTGGATGCCCTTGAACTGGCATTCCTGGCCTTGGAAGATGATCTGGCCGTCATAGGTGCCGGAGGGATAGACGCCCGACAGCACCTTCATCAGCGTCGACTTGCCGGCGCCGTTTTCGCCGACCACGGCGTGGATCTCGCCTTCCTCGACGCTGAGATTGACGTTCGACAGCGCCTTCACGCCGGGAAACGTCTTGGTGATGTCGCGCATCTCCAAAATCGTCGGGGCCATGGGGACTACCGCTCCTTGAGAGCTCGGCAAATATTGCCGGCGAGGTCGGTGACAATACCGGGCTCGCTGGTGAACGAAAAGGGGCCCTGCGTTGCGCAGGACCCCCTGACTTTGTAACCGGGATTACTTCAGTTCGTCGGCCTTGATGTAGCCGGAGTCGACGACCAGCGCCTGGTAGTTCGACTTGTCGACTTCATGCGGCGTCAACAGGATCGAGGGAACGACCTTGACGTCGTTGTTGTAGGTCTTTTCATCGAGTCCGTCCGGCTTGCCGCCCGAGAGCACCTTGTCGACGAGCTCGACGGTGGCCTTGGCCAGTTCGCGGGTGTCCTTGAACACGGTCGAGTACTGCTCGCCCGAGATGATCAGCTTGACCGAAGCGGTCTCAGCGTCCTGACCGGTCACGATTGGCCAAGGCTGAGCCTCGGTGCCGTAGCCGACGGCGCGCAGCGAGGCGGTGATGCCGCGCGACAGGCCGTCATAGGGCGAAAGAACGCCATCGACGCGGCTGCCATCCGAATAGTTGGCCGACAGCAGATTGTCCATGCGTGCCTGGGCGGTGGCGGCGAGCCAACGCAGCGTGCCGACCTTGTCCATGCCGGTCTGGCCGGACTTGATCTTGATCGAGCCGTCGTCGATCAGCGGCTGCAGGACGGAGATGGCGCCATTGTAGAAGAAGAAGGCGTTGTTGTCGTCGGGCGAGCCGCCGAACAGTTCGACGTTCCACGGCTTGGTGTTCGGGAAGCGTTCCTTGAGGCCCTTGACCAGCGAATTCGCCTGGATCACGCCGACGCCGAAATTGTCGAAGGTGGTGTAGTAGTCGACATTGGCGGTCTTCTTGATCAGGCGGTCATAGGCGACGACGACGACGCCCGCGTCAGCGGCCTTCTGCAGAGCATCCGACAGGGTGGTGCCGTCGATAGAAGCGATGATCAGCGCCTTCGGGCCTTTGGTGATTTCGTTTTCCAGCTGGCTGAGCTGGTTGGGGATGTCGTCCTGCGCGTATTGCAGGTCGACGGTGTAGCCGAGAGCCTCGAGCTGGGACTTGACGGCATCGCCGTCATTGATCCAGCGCTGCGAGGTCTTGGTCGGCATCAGCACGCCGACGAGACCCTTGTCGGCTGCGTGCGCCGAGTAGGTCATGGCAGCGATGCCAAGGGCCGCGACGGCGGCCAGTGTCTTGATGATTTTCACTTTAACTCTCCCTGTTTGATGGACGCGGCACCCCGGGGGTCGCGGGCCGCGCAATCGTGCAGAAGCGCCAAGGCACCGCTGCCGTCATATCGATCTCCGGTATCCTCCCATGGCCCCGAGACGCTGATTCAATCGATACGATTTTTCTCGTCGGCGACCGTCACGTCTTGGAACGCGCGGAGGGTGTGGGTCTTTGCCATAACTGTCAAATGCGATCTTTGATGGTTGCTATATCATGGTTGGTATATGTATTGCGACGTGACGGGCTGACCCCGATGTCGGTCGTACACGAGCAGAAGGCAGGGAAAGCGATGGCGCGGCCAGCGAATCCGACAACAGCTTCAGATGGTTACAGAGAAGCACCGGGCGATGGCGAAACCCTGCTGCGCAGCGGTCTCAGTCTGCGTCACATGCGCATGATCGTCGCGCTCGACGACCATGGCCGGGTCAGCGCGGCAGCCCAGGTTCTGAACATTTCGCAGCCGGCGGCCTCGCGCATGATCGCGGAGATGGAGGCGGTGCTGGAGGTCAAGCTGTGCGAGAGGCTGCCGCGCGGCATCACCTTGACGCCATACGGCAAGGCTTTGGCCAGGCGCGCGCGCTCGATCCTGCTGGAGATGCGCGAGGTCGACCGCGAGATTTCCGAGCTCAAGGCGGGCAAGGGTGGTTCGGTTTTCCTGGGTGCCGTGACCGCGCCGGCAATCGAGCTGGCGGTGCCGGCAATTCGTGAAATCCGCCGCATCTATCCGCGCATCGAGATCACCATGCAGGTCGAGACCTCCAATGTGCTGGCACGCGAGCTGATCGCCACGCGCCATGACTTCATCATCGCGCGCATCCCGGACGACCTCAATCCGCGGCTGTTCGAGTCGCGCGTCATCGGCGTCGAGAAAGCCTGCCTGATCGTGCGCCGTGGCCACCCGCTCACCAGGGGCAGCGTGGTGCGGCTGGAAGACACCGCCGCCTATGACTGGGTCTTCCAGTCGGGCGGCTCGCCCTTGCGCCAGGCGATGGAGAGCAACTTCCTCAACCGCAACATCGCTTTGCCGGACCGTATCCTGAACACCAGTTCGCTGCTCCTGACCCTGGTCATGGTCGCGCAATCCGATGCCATCGCACCGGTCTCTGTCCAGGTGGCGAAATTCATCCAGAACCCTGACGGGCTGGCCGGCGCCATCGACGTCGTCCAGACCGAATTCGACATCGAGGTCAGGCCCTACAGCCTGATCACGGTGAGGAATCGCGCGCTGTCGCCGGCCGCCAAGATGCTGCACGACTTCATTCTGAGGGAAGTGGGATGATGGCTGGATCAGGTAAGCTTCTCCGGCGAAAGCGCCGCCAGGCCGAGGCCAGCGAAAGCGAACTGGGAACATTATTTCCCGCCGATGCGTTCATGATCTTGCAAGGGACGATTTCTTCTGGAGGCTGAACATGCGCAGCTTCGAAATCATCGACCTGCTTTGCGTGATCGAGGCCTGCAAGCACGATCGATCGGTCGGCAATTTCGTGTCCATGGCTGAAGGCGTGGAAGAATTGCGGGTGTTGACCGGCGACTTCGTTTCATCGGATGACGCGGCGGCAAACGCCCTCGCAACGGTGGCGCTGGCGAGAGGCTGCTCGGTTGTGTTCGACGAACAGGCAGGCGCTGAAATGGTTCTGACGCCTTAGGCTGGAGCGGGTAGCGGGAATCGAACCCGCGCGTTCAGCTTGGGAAGCTGACAAGCTACCATTACATCATACCCGCGTGCGCCCTCGTTAGCATGAGGGTTGGCCTTCGGGCAATCGCAAAGCGGTCCGTTTCGGCACGACGCCGTCGTGCTGCGGATCACGGCGCGCCTGCGGCCGTGAATTGCCGGTTTGCCTTCGCGGCCTTGTCGCTGGTGGCGAAACTTGGCCAGTATTTCGAGATGGCCAGCGTCGCGCCGGCGGAAGAGAAGTGGCCATAGTCGAAGTAGAGAAATTCATTGGTCTTGGCGTCGGCGTATGAACAACCGGCCGAGTCGCACAGATACGTCAGCGGATCTATGAAATCGGCCCCTTTGGTGAACGGCAGAACCCGTGCGTTGATGCCCGGATCCATAGCCATAGGCCAGGATGTGGTTCCGGCATGCTCCCGCTTCACCAAGAAAGCGATCTTCTGGACGTCGGCGATGAATTCCGGAGACTGGCCGACGGTATAGACCTTGACCCCCATCTCGCGAAGCCGGTCGATCGTCTTCTGCAGGCCGGCGAAGCCCCTGGCCTGGTAGTCGGTCCATCGGCCGCTCAGGATCACCGCCTGGATGTTTGCGTCGCGAATGATCGACAAGGCCCGTTCGTTGAAGCGGGTGCAGGCGGGCCGAGCATAGGAAAAATAGGTCAGGTCGGGCGGACAGCCGGCATAGGTGTATTGGATGACATTGGCCTGGATTTTCTGGGCGTTGGGCTCAAGTCCCGATACATAATGGGCAGCGAAAGAATCGCCCCACAGCAGCACATTGGTGGCAAAGCCCGTTGTACGGGTGCAGTCGGCGAGATTCCAGTCTTCGATGCGGGTCCCGTTTTCGTTGAAGCAGATGCCGTTGCGCCAGTCGCCGACCCGGATACGTTCGGTCGAGAAGTCCGGGAACCGTTGCGGGAAACCGTTGCCCAGTGCACCGGCCAAACCACCGGCGCACAGCAGCGCGATGGCCGTCGCCGAAAAAGCGAAGATAGGCAGCGGTGCGGTATAGGCTCGTTTCTGGCGGAAGGGCTGCTCGACATATTTCCAGGAGAATGCCGCCAGGGCGAAACTGGCCACCGTCATCGCGACAATCGTTGGCACACCGACGGTCTTCAGCGAGAGATAATGGACGAACGAGTTGATTGGCCAGTGGACGAGGTAAAGCGAATAGGAAATCAGGCCGACCCAGACCAGCGGCGCCAACCGAAGCACGCGAGTGGCGACAGGTGCCGGCCTGTCCGCGTTATCCTGGCCAGCATAGATCAGCAGTGCTGTTCCGATGCAGGGGAATAGGGCATTGTAGCCGGGAAACGGATCGCTGTCCGAAATCATCACAAAGCCAAACGCAATCAGGGCAAAGCCGGCGAGGCCGATCAGTTCCACCGCCAGCCGACCGGCTAGGACCGGAGGCTTCCGCAACATCAGCATGGCGCCCAGCGCCAGCTCCCATATGCGCGTCGGCAAGAGATAGAAGCCTGCCGTCGGTGCCAGCGAGGTTGCTATGACTGCCAGGGCAAAGCTGCCGACGGCCATCGGCAGAAGTACCGTCAGCCAGCGCTTCGAGACGTATCGGTGGATCAGATAAAGCAGGATCGGCGCGAAGATATAATACTGCTCTTCCACCGAAAGCGACCATGTGTGCAGGAGCGGCCGCAGTTCTGCGTCGATGGAGAAATAGTTCATCGTTCTCCAGAAATAGATATTCGACCAGAAGGTCGCGGCGGCGATCACGCTAAGGCTGAATTCGTGGAGATCCGAAGGCAGAAGGATGAACCAGGCGGCAATGCTCGAGAGCAGGATGACGAAGGTCAGCGCCGGCAGGATGCGCCGGGCGCGGCGCCAGTAGAAGCGGCCGATCGAGAACTGGCCCCGCTCAAGATCATCGAGCAGGCTGCCGCTGATCAGATAGCCCGATATGACGAAGAAGATGTCGACACCGGTGAAGCCGCCAGGAATGGCGGACACGCCGAAATGGAAGAGCACGACGGGCAGCACCGCAACGGCCCGCAGGCCGTCGATGTCGCGCCGGTAGTTCATCCGGCCGGCTCGCGCGCGACCACCATGATCCGTGCGGCCGCACCCGACACGCTCATGCGGCGATGCCTTCGGTCGTGCTGAAAATCCCGGCTCGTCGGTCTCACAGGCTTACCCTCAGGCAGCAATTTTGCTGCGCTGCAACATGGGTGTCAAGGCATATATTGGCTGTCGCGAAATCCGCCAGGAACGCACAGGATCAGGCGCCGGGCAGATAGATTACCGCGTAATCGTCCGAGTAGGCCCGTTTCCAGCCCAACTGGTCGAAGAAGGGAATCCGGCTGTCGTCGGCCGACAGCAGCGCCCAATCTATTGCGTATTTCTTCAGGCGGGCTTCGAGGAGCGGCTTGCCGTCTCCGCGTCCGGTGTCGTTGTCGCTCTTTGTGAAGCCGCCCAGGAACAGCTGGTCCGTCCGTCCGTCGATATAGGTCTTGAACCCATGGAAAATCAGCGTGCCGCCGAAATTGTAGGAATTCAACACATTGCCGGACAGATGATGGCTTTGCGCGAAGGCCAGCGCCCCGCTGGCCGATGTCTTCGGGCTCGGCGCGACCTGATAGGCGCTGCCG
>NZ_RZRW01000333.1:0-6562 GCF_003998745.1 Mesorhizobium sp. M7A.F.Ca.US.014.04.1.1
TGAACGACGCCTTCATCATCGCCGGCCAGACGATGATCTCCAGCGGTTTTGGCGCCTCGGTCGGGCTGGAAGCCGGCTACACGCAGGTTGGCTCCGGGCTGGCATCGCGGCTGGCGGGCATCTTCAGGCTGCGCCGCAACGATGTCCGTATCCTGGTCGGCTGTGGTGCGGCCGGCGCCATCGCCGCTGCCTTCGATGCACCGCTGACCGGCGCCTTCTACGGCTTCGAATTGGTCATCGGCATCTACTCGGTCGCCAATGTCGCGCCTGTCATGACCGCCGCGATCTCAGCCTCGCTGACCGCTGAAATGTTCGGCGGGGTGCCTTTCCCGCTCGAGCTTTCGGGTCTGCCGGCGCTCACCGCCAGCCAGTATGTGCCGTTCCTGCTGCTCGGGCTGCTCGGCGGTGCCGCCTCGATCGCCATCATGCATCTGGTGACGCTGATCGAGCGCGGTTTCGCCAGGCTGTCGATCGATGCGTCGCTGCGCCCCGTCATTGGCGGCGTCATCGTTGGCTTGTTGGGGCTGATCACGCCGCAGGTGCTGTCCAGCGGCCATGGCGCGCTGCATCGCGAATTCTCGATGAATTACGGGCTGGCCGTGGTGGCCAGCGTCTTCGTGCTCAAGCTGGCGGCGTCGGCGGTCTCGCTGGGATCGGGTTTTCGCGGCGGGCTGTTCTTTGTCTCGCTGTTCCTCGGCGCGCTGCTCGGCAAGGCGTTCGCGGATGTGATGCTTGTTATTTCTCCGGCAACCGGCATCGACCCTGCCGTCGCCGCCGTCGTCGGCATGACGTCGCTCGCCGTCGGTGTCGTCGGCGGTCCGCTGACGATGACCTTCCTGGCGCTGGAATCGACCCGCGACCTGACGTTGACCGGCGTCGTGCTGGCCGCCTCGATCATGTCGGCCATCCTGGTGCGCGAAACCTTCGGCTACTCGTTCTCGACATGGCGCTTCCATCTGCGCGGCGAGACCATCCGCAGCGCCCACGATGTCGGCTGGATGCGCAGCCTCACAGTCGGCTCGATGATGCGCAAGGACATCAAGACCATCTATGCCTCGACGACGCTGGCAGCCTTCCGCAAGGAGGTGCCGCTCGGCTCTGCCCAGCGCGTCATCGCCGTCGATGCGGGCGACCACTATGTCGGCGTGCTGATCGTGGCCGAACTGCACAGCGATCCGTCCGATGGCGAGGTGCCGGTGCGCGATCTCGCCAAATACAAGGACGCGGTGCTGGTGCCGAGCATGAACGTGCAGGCCGCCGCGGAAACATTCCAGCGGGCGGGCGCCGAAGAACTCGCCGTGGTCGAGGATTTCACCGACCACATCGTGCTGGGCCTGTTGACCGAAGGCCATTTGATGCGGCGCTATGCCGAGGAACTCGACAAGGCGCGCCGGGACCTGTCGGGCGAGGGGTAGAGGGCAAGAGGGGTTACGGGCTTAATGCTCGATCGGCCCCTTGGCCATCACAAGCGCCGTGCCGGCGGTGGTCGGGCGCTCGATCATGCGTCGTACGCGGGGCGGTTCGTCGCCGCTGTGCAGGGCCCGCACGCGTTCGCCGATGACGGCGTCGGCATGGGTGATGCGTCCATTGTGCCTGATATACTCGATCCAGGTCGGCGTGTGATAATGCTCGATCCATACGGTGGGATTCTCGAGATCGCGCGCCAGCGTCCAGTTGCGGGCGCCGTCACGGCGGCGGATGCGGCCGCGTTCGGCCATGATGGCGAGGAACTCCGGTTCGTCCTCGTGGCGGATCACATATTCGATCATGATGGCGATGGGACCACTGCGCGGCTTCAGGTCAAGCGCCAAATGCGGTTCCTTGAAGCGATTGAGCGGGTCGAGGTTGAGCACCTGCTGTTGCGGCAGCGGGAGCAAAAGACCGATGGCGCCGCCGGCCAGCATGGCGATGCTGGCGGCGATCAGCGCGGTTTCGGCGCCATGCGCGTCGGCGACGACGCCCCAGATCCAGCTGCCGAGCGCGATGCCGCCGAAGGTCGCGGTCTGGTAGACCGACAGCACCCGGCCGACCACCCAGCGCGGCGTCGCCATCTGCACCGTGACGTTGAAATGCGAAAGCGCGATCACCCAGCAGGCACCGCCGACAAGCAGGCCGAGCGATGTCTGCCAGGCATGCTGGCTGACGGCGGCATTGAAGGCGCAGACGGCGAAGCCGGCGAACGCACAGCGCACCATCGTCTCGCTGGAGAGCAACTGCCGCAGCCTGACGCTGATCAAGGCGCCGCCGACCGCGCCGATGCCGAAGGCGCCGAGCATGATGCCATAGGTAAGCGCATCGCCCTTGACGACGTCGCGCGCCACCAGAGGCAGCAACGCAAGCACAGCGCCTGCACTGAAGCCGAACGCAGCACCCCTGACCAGCACCTTGCCGATATTGGGCGACATGGCGACATAGCGCAGGCCGGCGCCCATGGCGGCCCCCAGCGACTCGCGCGGCAAGGTCGATACCGGCACGTTCGGCTTCCAGCGCGCCAGCACGACGATCAGGCCGATATAGCTCACCGCGTTCGCCGCGAAGGCGGCTGCCGCACCGGCGGCGGCGACGATGATGCCGCCGATCGCCGGACCGACGCTGCGCGTCAGGTTAAAGCCCATCGAATTGAGGGCGACGGCCGCCGGCACCTTGTTGCGGGGAACGATATCGCCGACGGAGGCTTGCCATGATGGGCTGTTGAGCGCGGTGCCGCTGTCGATCAGGAAGGTGAAGGCAAGCAGCGTCCATGGCGTGATCAGGCCCGAATAGGTGAACAGGGTCAGAAGCACCGACACCACCAGCATGAAGGTCTGGGCGACCAGCATCACCTTGCGCCGGTCGAAACTGTCGGCGATGGCGCCGGCGACCAACGCAAACAGCATGATCGGCAAGGTGGTCGAAGCCTGGACAAGGGCCACCTGATAGGGCGAGGTGGCGATCGTGGTCATCATCCAGGCGGCGCCGACACCCTGGATCAGGCCACCGAAATTCGAGACGAGACTTGCGCCCCACACGGCGCGGAAAATGCCGTGCCGGAAGGGCGCCAGCGCCGAGACGCTCTCGCTGTCCGGCTTTTCGTCAATCATTTGGGATTCCTGCCATGTCGTGCCTGCCCGTCAGACAATCCGTTTGCGCAGACCGTTTGCCGAAAGTAGGGCATGGCGCCGCAAAGGGCAAAAAAGCTCATGGTCCAACAATGGGATAGAGGCGGTCCAGGCCTTGTCTGCCGTGCGTGCGGAGGCGCCAAGGGGATCGGCGGCGTCTGTCTTCGGACAATTACGAACGGCATGCCGCGGCACGCCTTCCCAAAACAGGTTAGAACCCGTTCTGGATGCGCTCGAAGATGACGTTGGTGAAGGCCGATATCTGGCTGCCGATGAAGGGGCCGGTCAGCGCCACCACCAGCATGATGGCGACGATCTTCGGCACGAAGGTCAAGGTGATTTCCTGCACCTGGGTCAGCGCCTGGATGAGGGCGATGCCGATGCCGACCACCATGGCGACCAGCACCACCGGAGCGGACGCGACGAGCACCGTCCATACCGCGTACTGGACGATGTCGAGAGCGTCGGCCTCATTCATGGGACTGGCTCTCTGTCGAAAGCGTCAGCTTGCCGCCTTGACCGAAACTCCCGGACCGACCGCGACTTCGGTGCCGTTCTGCAGCACGGCGATGAGACCGTTGCTGGCGAGGCGCACCGAAGCCACGGTGCCCGTCGTCAGGCCGTCGGCGGAGGTTATCGAGCGCCCGATCAGTGCGTCGGCCTGCGACAGCGCCGAGGACTGCATGATCTGATTGAGCTTGGTGTTGGTCTGCACCGATTGCTCGACCTGCGAGAAGGTGGCGAGCTGGGCGACATACTGCGTCGAATCCATCGGCTTGGTCGGATCCTGGTTCTTCATCTCGGCGATCAGAAGCTTCAGGAAGGACTGGTAGTCGACTGCTGTCTTCGAGGTGGACGCGGTGGCCTGATTGGCGCCGGTCGGAATCGTCGTCGTCATGTCCACGTTCATCAGTATCGTGCTCCCACAGCCAACGGGCGCTCGGCACCCGAAACATCGTCATTCCCACCCAGCGCGCGGCGTTCGAGCGGATAAAGTGCGCGGATCGCCTTCAGCGCTTCGTAGATATGGTCCTCGCCGACCATGCGGTCGATCTGTTTCAGCGCGCTGCAGATCTGGCCGTCCTCGAAGCTTGCCAGAAGCAGCGGCAGCGAACGACGGAACATCTCGCGTGCGGCGGCGGCGCCGGCCGGGTTCATCAGCATGACCTGCAGGATGAAATAAAGCTGCTTGAGCGGTGTCGAGGCATCTTCGGCCTGGATCACGTGGTTTTCGAGCAGGAACTGGACGTCGTTCATCAATTCGACGGTGACCTTGCGGTCGACCCGGATGACGGCGCCGTTGATGTAGATCTTTTCGTTCGGCTTCAGCGATATCTTCAGCGTGTTGGTCATTGAATGCCGTCCCTGATGATCTGGGACACCTCGATCAGCCCTTCGAAATTGTTGGTGCGGCCCTGACGGATGTCCTCCGCCTCGCGCAGCAGCCACAGGCCGATGGAAATGAGGTTGGCGCGCAGTTCCTTTGGCAGAGCGTTGTCGCTGGAGCCAAGATCCTCGACGAAGGCGGTCCAGACGCGGTTGGTGAAGTGAAGCGCCTCTATCGCCTCCATCGAACCGTGGCCGGCCACTGCTGCTGCCGCCAGCATGTCGATCGAGCGGGTCAGAAGCTCGCGCTCGCGGTCCTTCGCGTCGGCAACGGAGTTGCTCTGGATGTCGGCGTAAGAGAATTGGTACATCGTTGGGGCTCTACCGTTCCGTTAAGCGTTGTCAGGTCAGGTAATTCAACAGGCTGAGCTGCTGCAGGCGTGCGGTCAACGCGAAAGACGTTTCGATGTGCTGTGTCAGGTCCGCGACCCGTGTCGCGGCTTCGGCCGGATCGACAGCTTCCAGGTCGAGAATGTGCCGTTCGAAAAGGTCGACCTGCGTTTTCATCCGATCGTTGGCATCGGAAACCCGCTTCTGGACGATGCCGGTCTCGGATTGAAGCTGGCCAATGCCGCTCAGCGCTTCGCCAACCAATGTGGTGGAGCGGCTGACAACCGTATTCTTCGCCGCCTGGCTGATGTTGCTGGACATCAGGCTGCTGACCATGGCTGCCGCCATTGCGAGCTTCTGGATGCCGGCGCTGTTGGCGCTGGTCGACGTCGGTGTGGTTTCGTTGAGTGCGATGCGGCTGACGATCTGCTGGTCGGTGGCGTTCGACCAGTTGCCCTGCCAACCAGCGCCCGTGAACTGCGGGGCGACATCATTGGTGATGAAATCGTCCATCTGGGCAGCCGTGATGTCGGCCGCGAGCGGATCATCCTGGGTGAAGCCGAAATTGGCGACGAAAGCGGCGTCGAATGCCGCCTTGGCGGGGGAGCCGGCAGCTGTGAAGTCGTTGATTGGCTTGACGTCGGTGTTGGTGCCGGCGAACAGGTATTCGCCATTGACGCTGGTGTTGAGGATCGAGGTCAGCTGCTGGATGGTCGCCTTGCCGGAGGATTGGGTGAGGCTGTTGGACGAGTCGCTTGAGGAGGCGGTGGTCAGGGCGGACAGGAACGTCTGAGCGGCGGTCGAGAGTTGACCAAGCGAGGTCTGCGTCGAGGAGAGCCGGGCGCCGACCAGGCCGTTGGAATCGATGATGACGTTGAGCCGGTCAAGATCGCGCTGGAAAGTGACGGCCTGGGTGGTGCGCCCGCCGAGAGCCAGGCCGACGTCGGCGACCCTGCCCGTCGAGGATTCTTTCGTGGCTTTGACGAGTTCGGCCTGCATGCGCATCTGCTGGGAGCGCATGGCATTGGAGATTGCGGCCGAGGAGACTGAAGTCATGGAATTATCCCACCGCGTTGAGCAAGGCCGTCATCATGTCGTCGACGGTTTTCATCATCCGGGCCGATGCCTGGTAGGTGTGTTCGAGGTCGAGCAGCAGCGACATTTCCTGGTCGACATTGACCCCGGTCGCGTTGGACAGCGCCTCGGCGCTGCGCGACGCCAGTGCTTCCTTGGCGTCGGAGGCGGTCGAAGCCTGCTGGCGCACGCCCTCGAACCAGCCGATCGAACTGGCGGCGTAGTCGGACACGCTGGACGTTGCCGAAACCCCGGCGGCGGGGTCGAAAGTCATCGGCTGGTCGAGCCGGTCGCCATAGGCAACCAGAAGGGTGGAATAGGATGCGCCACCGCCCGTGTTGGCGACGTAGGCCGCACCGTTGGCTCCGCCGTCGCGCAGCAGCATCGGGTTGCCGCCGGTGCTCGGGTCCATCGCTGCATTGACGCTGATGGACGCGGCAAGGCCGTTGACCAGCGTGCCGGCGGCCGGCACGGCCGGCGCACCAGACCAGGTGAACAGGCCGGCGGCGTTGGCCATCGAGGGTGCGGTCTCGGCAAAGGCTGTGATCAGGCCACGCGCGGTCTCGTCGAGCTGGCTCTGCATGGTCGAGGCGACGCCGTCACGCAATTGCAGCAGGCCGGCAAGCGTGCCGCTGGCGCTGGTGTTGCCACCAGCTCCCGCCGCGATCGGCACA
>NZ_RZRW01000334.1:0-6537 GCF_003998745.1 Mesorhizobium sp. M7A.F.Ca.US.014.04.1.1
CCACCAACCCGGCGCCGATCGATGCAGTGTGGACGACAGGCAGCGAAAGCCGCGTCGTCGCCGAAGCCTTCGCAGAAGCCGGCCGGCCCGCACCATTGATCACCGGCTCGATCACCGGCGATGCGCTGGGCTACTGGAAGGCCAACCCCGACAAGTACCGCTTCGAAGGCCATGCGGTGCTGCCGCATTGGACCGCGCAGACGCTGTTCCGCGTCGGCGAGCGCATGCTCGACGGGCAGAAGCCGAAGCTGAACACGCTGCTGATCCCGATCCCGCCTGTCCACACCGCCGATCTCGGTGCCTGGTACAAGGACTGCATGACGACGGACGCCGTGTCTATCTTCCCGATCCCGCCGAAAGATCCGATGCCGGAGGAATGGCTCGACGCCTATTTCTCGAACCCGGCGCCAACCAAGGGCTGGGACTATTCGAAGGTGCCCGATGCCTGTGCAAAGTGACGCCTGCTAATCTCTCAACAGGCCGGCTCCTTTCGGGGAGCCGGCCTGCCAGCATCGAAATGCGACATGCTTGAAGTCAAAACCATATCCAAACGCTATGGCGAGACGATCGCGCTCGCGGACGCATCGATCGCGTTTCGGGCGGGAACCATCCACACCATCCTGGGCGAGAACGGTTCGGGCAAGAGCACGATGGTCAAGCTGTTGTCCGGCATCGTCCAGCCGGACAGCGGCGCGATCCTCCTGCACGGCAAGCCGTTCTCGGGCGCCAACCCCTCGGCCTTCCAGGCGCAAGGCTTCGCCACGGTGTTCCAGGAGGTGCTGATCGCGCCGGATCGCAGCGTGACCGACAACATCCTGCTCGGCCTCGACGGGCTGGTCCGGCGCGCTGTGCCCCGCAACGAGCGCCGTGACCGGGCGAAAGCTGCGCTTAAGCGCTTCGCGGTCACCGACGTCCCTCTCGACATGCCAGCCGGCCTGCTGCCGCTCGCCGCGCAGCAATTGGTCGTCCTTGCTCGCGCGATCGTGCGCAACCCAAAGATCCTGATCCTCGACGAGGTCACCGCCGCGCTCGACTTCGCCGATCGCGAATCCGTTTTTTCGTTGATGCGTGCGCTTGCCGGCGAGGGCTGCCTGATCCTGTTCATCACCCACCGCATGGACGAGGTGATGTCGCTTTCGGATCGCATCTCGATCCTGCGGGGCGGCAGCGTGGTGCGCACCGAAGAGCGCGGCGCTTCGACGCCGGCTGAGCTTCTCAAGACAATGGCGCCACGTACCGCCGCGGAGCTTGCGCATGGCTGATCGCACCGCTCTCGATTTTGGTGGTCTTGCCGTTCGCGAACTCGTCATCGCGCCCGGCGCCAGCCCGATCACGCAGGCAATCGCTCCGGGTGAGATCGTCGGGCTTGCCGGCCTCGATGGTCATGGCCAGGAGCTGTTTCTCAAGATGCTTGCTGGCCTGGAACCGCCGCATGGCGGCTCGATCGAGCTCGGTGCATCGGATGCGTCCCGTAAGATCACCGGGTTTCGCAAGGCTGTCGCCAGCGGCATCGCCTATTTGCCGCGCGACCGACGCGCCAACGGCATTTTCCCGACGCAGTCGGTGCTCGACAACTTCGCCGTTTCGACTCTGTCGCGCGACACACGGCTCGGCCTGATCAGCCCGGCGGCGCGCAAGGCGCGCTACGACATCTACCGCGAAAAACTGTCAATCGCCGCACCCCGGCCCGATGCCACGATCACCACTTTGTCGGGCGGCAACCAGCAGAAGGTGCTGCTGGCGCGGGCCTTGGCGCTGGAGCCCGCGATCCTGCTCCTCAACGATCCGACGCGTGGCGTCGACGTGGCGACGCGGCATGTTCTCTACGACGTGTTTCGCGGGCTGGCGGCCGACGGCATGGGGCTCGTCATCCTGTCCAGCGAAATCGAGGAGATTCTTCTCCTGTGCCAGCGCGTGCTGGTGTTCCGTGAGAATGAAGTCGCGGCCGAGATCGCCGGCAACGCCCTCACCACCGACGGCGTGATATCAGCCATGTTCGGACGTGCGGCATGAGCCCTGTTGCGCGCCTCCTGTCCCTTGGGCGAAATTTCGGCTTCGCCGTCGTGCTGCTGGTCGTGCTGCTTGCGGTCAATCTCATCCTCAGCCCGGGACGATTCCAGCCGGGTTCCTGGGGGGCGCTGGTCGGATTGGCGGCGCCCTTGATCGGTGCTGCCATCGCCTCCACGCCTGTCATCCTCGCCGGGCGTGGCGGAATCGACATCTCGGTTGGGCCATTGATGGGCTTTGTCAACGCTTTGACGATCCAGGTGCTGTTCCTCGGCACCGGCATCTCGTCGCCCTTGGTGCTCGTTCCGGCGGCGTTGCTCGTCGGCGCGCTGGTGGGCGCGGCGAACGGCTTCCTGGCGACAATCGTGCGCATTCAGCCGATCGTCGCCACGCTCGGCACCTATCTGATCCTGACCGGCGTGACGCTGACAATCCTGCCGGCGCCGATCGGCCCAGCGCCGGCCTGGCTTAAGGCGCTGTCCGGCCCGCTGTCGATGCTGCCGCTGGCACTGATGTTCATTGCCTGGTGGCTGGTGCGGCGCACACCATACTACGACCAGCTTATGGCGGTCGGCAGCGACGACCGCGCCGCCTACACCGCCGGTGTCGATGTCACGCGCGTGCGCTTCATCGCCTATGTCATGACCGGCATCCTCGGCGGATGCGCCGGGCTGATGCTGACCGCGCTGATCGGCTCCGCCGACCCCAACATAGGGCCGACCTACACGCTGATCGCCATCGCCGCCGTAGCGCTCGGCGGCGTCAGCCTGGCCGGCGGCCGTGGTGGCGTGGCGGGTGCCGCCATCGGCGCCATCGACATCTTCCTGCTGCAGAGCGTGCTGACGACGTTCAACGTCTCGACCTTCGTGCTGCAGATCGCCTACGGCGCGATCCTGGTGCTGGCGGTGATGCTGACAGCGCTGCAGGAACGTCTTGCCATGGGGAGACGCTGACATGGTTTTGCGCCAAAACCTCTTCGCGACAACCAACGCCCGTGTCGTCGGCGCCTTCTGCGTCGCCGCCCTTCTGCACCTTGCCGGCACAATTCTCATTCCCGGCTACTCGGCGCCGTTTGCGATACGGGCCATGCTGGTGCTCGCCTCGCTGCTCGCCGTGGCCTCGATTGGCCAGACGCTGGTCGTCATCATGGGCGGCATTGACCTTTCGATCCCCTTCGTCATCGGCTTTGCCAATGTCGTGGCTGCGCAGCTTTATGGCGATGGCTGGAACTTTTTTCTCGTCTGCGGCCTGGTCGGCGCGCTGGCGCTCGTCATCGGCGGGCTGAACGGGCTGATCTCGCGCAGCCTCGACATCCAGCCGCTCATCGTCACGCTCGGCATCGGCATGGTCGTGCAAGGGCTGGTGCTGCTGTGGACAGCCGGCTTCCCGTCAGGCTCCGCGCCACAAGCGGTTTCCAGCTTCGTCTCGATCGGCGGATCGGCCGGCCCGCTGCCGGTGCCGTGGCTGGTGCCGAGCCTGGTCGTGCTGGCGGCGCTGGTCGTGCTGGTGCTGGAGCGGACGCCCTATGGCCGCCGGCTCTATGCGTTGGGCAGCAATCCGGGAGCGGCGCCGCTGGCGCTGATCGACCCGGTTCGCATGTGGGTCATCACCTATGCAGCAAGCGCCTTCTTCGCCGCTGTCGCGGGCGTGCTGCTGCTCGGCTTCACCGGCTCGGCCTATGGCGATGTCGGCCAGCCCTATCTGTTCCAGACCATCGCAGCGGTCGTCGTCGGCGGCGCAGCACTGGTCGGCGGCCGGGGCAGCTATCTCGGCACGATCGCCGGCGTGCTGGTGCTGACCGAGATCAACACGCTGCTCATCGGCCTCGGCTTCCAGCCCGCGGCAGTGCAGGCCGCGCTCGGCTTCGTCATCGTGCTGCTGGTTTCGCTCTATGGCCGCGAACGGCACGTCTCGGCAACCATCTGAAAGGACCTGTCAGTCGAGCCGCCACAGCTTGCGGGCATTGCCGGACAACAGCCTGTCGCGCTCGGCAATGCTGCAGCCCGAGAGCAATGCATGGGTCGCCGCCACCCAGGTCGACAGGCCGCCGCCTAGCGTGCAGACCGGCCAGTCGCTGCCCCAGACGACGCGGTCCCAGCCGAATGAATTGATGGTGTGCTCGACGTACGGCCGCAACGTCTCGACCGTCCAGCTGCCGGCATCGGCATAGGCGACGACACCGGAAATCTTGGCCATGACATTCGGGCGCCGGGCGATCTCGCTCATATGCTCGCGCCATGGATGTTCCCTGTTGCCCTTGATGTCGGGCACGCCGCAATGGTCGAGGACGAACGTCACATCGGGTGCCAGGTCGGCAAGCACGATAGCCTTGGGAATCTGGTGCGGCAGCACGACGAGATCGAAGGTCAGGCCGGTGCCGCCAAGCCGCTTGATGCTGTCGCGGAACACCGCACCTTCCGAGAGCTCGTCGGGCGCGACATGAAGGACGCGGCGAAAGCCCTTTACGAACGGGTTTGCCCGCTGCCGTTCGAGATAGGCCGCGAAGTCTCCTTCCTCAGGACGGCAGGACGCGATCACCCCGGCCAGCATGCTGCCGGGCTGCCGTGACAGTCCTTCCACACGAGCCGTCTCGGCTTCGATGTCGGCCGGATCGACATCGACCTCCATATGCAGCACGCGCTCGACGCCGACACGCTGCGCCTCCGTCGCGTAGTCTTCATAAGAGAAATCGCGGTTGAGCGCCGGCACGCCGGCGAGCCAGGGATAGCGCAGGGCCGAGCGATCGATGAGGTGAAGATGGGTGTCGATGATCATGGCGAGGCTCCTCCCTCTGGCTTTTCAAATCATCTCACGAGAGAATTCTTCATTCAAATAAGAATTCACACCGATGAGCCGACTGCTGATCCAGCAAGGTGCGACAGCTTTTCACACGTTGCCAGCAACAGTTCGATTGTCCTGGTGATATCGGGTGCGGAAGGCGCGTTGACCACCGTGATGTAGGGAATCGACAGCGCGGCGATCGCCTTGCCGTCGGAACTGCGCACCGGGGCCGACAGGTTGAAGACGCCGGCTGTCTGCATCGAAGCCATCATCTCGTAGCCACGGTCGCGGATCTGGTCGAGACGGGTGAAGAACTCGCTCGATTGTGCCGTCTTGTCGGTGCTGCGGACGTGTTCGGAAATCATCATCTGGCGCTCTTCCGGTGAGCGGAAGGCGAGCAGCACATGTCCCGAGCCAGTATCGAATAGACTGATATGGGAGCCGACCCGGATCGATATGCCCCAGTAGTTCGGTGCTTCCTGCTGACCGATGACGACGGCAGAACCACGATCAAAAACAACGAGTTGGTTGGCCTGCTGCGATGTCTCGGCAAGCTCACGCATCAGCGGCGTCGCATAGGAGACCAGCCGCCGTACCGGCGCGTGCAGCTGTGCCAGGCCGAACAGCTTGAGCGTCAGCGAATAGCGGTCGCCGTCGAGGCGCGTGACGTAGCCACGCCGCACCAGCCGGTCCAGCATGCGATAGAATTCGTTGGGACTGCGGTCGAGTTTCTTGGCGATTTCGGCCTGGGTCAGGCCACCGTCGACGCCCGCCAGCAGTTCAAGGATATCGAGCCCCTTGTCGAGCGCCGGTGCGCGATAGCGCTCGTCTTCGCTGTCGTCCATGGGCTCATCCTCCAGTGAATTTCGCCCGTCATATACGCAGGAACGTGCGCGGCGGAAACAAATTTCGCCTTGACGTGTCTATGAATGTTTTGTTTGTATATGAATGTAGCACTTCTTGTCATCAGACGAGTTGCGGTCGCCGGCCAAGGCGCACCCAGGGAGGATACCAATGAACAGACTGCTTTCCGGCGTCTCCGCCGGTGCATTGTTGCTTGCATTTGGTGCAGGCGCAGCCCTTGCCGGCGACCTGCCCGGCAAGTTCGAAGGCGTGACCGTCGACGTGAAGCTGATCGGCGGCCAGCAATATGAAAAGCTCTACGAACGGATCCCGGAATGGGAGAAGGCGACTGGCGCCAAGGTCAACATCCTGACCAAGAAGAACGGCTTCGATATCGACAAGGAGCTCAAGTCCGACATCGCCTCGGGCAGCACCAACTGGTGCGTCGGCTGGAACCATTCCTCCTTCGCGCCGCAATATACCGGCCTCTACACCGACCTCAGCAAGTTGCTGCCGAAGGAAGAGATCGACGCCTTCGTGCCGTCGACCATCAAGTCGGCTACCATCGACGGCAAGCTGGAGATGCTGCCGCGCGCGCAGTTCGACGTTTCGGCGCTCTACTACCAGAAGAGCCTGTACGAGAACGCCGACAACAAGACCAAGTTCAAGGCGAAATACGGCTATGATCTGGTGCCGCCGGACACCTGGAAGGAAGTCACCGACCAGGCCGAGTTCTTCGCCAACCCGCCCAATTTCTACGGCACCCAGTTCGCCGGCAAGGAAGAGGCGATCAACGGCCGCTTCTACGAGATGGTCGTCGCCGAGGGCGGCGAATATCTCGACAAGGACGGCAAGCCGGTCGTCAACTCCGAGGCCGGCATCCGGGCGCTCGACGGGGTCGTCAAC
>NZ_RZRW01000335.1:0-6535 GCF_003998745.1 Mesorhizobium sp. M7A.F.Ca.US.014.04.1.1
CTCCTATGGCGCGCTGATCAATGGCCTGCGCGCCATAGGAGAATGTGAATTCAGCCTTCTTCTCATGCGCGAAGAACTGGCCGAGGCGAAAGACATGCGTGTCGGTCGTGGAGGTGACGAGACGCTTGAGTGTCGCATCGAGGCCGAGCTTTTCGAACAGCAGCATCTGGTCCATGCCGATCTTCTCGGCCCGGAATTCCTCGTGGTGGACGCGGTGCGGATCGATCAGCGCCACCTTGCGGCCGGCTCGTCCCAACAGAATTGCCAAGGTCGTGCCGGCCATTCCGGCACCGACGATCGCCACATCGACTTGGGCCGGGCCAGCCTCTGAGATACTCATTTTGCTGCTCTTTCTGATGGCAACGGCGCGTTTCACAATCTCCGGTAGAAAATATCTTCCGGACCTAAATCAACCGCAAGCAACCGGCGCGCGTGCTTGGTAGTAACCAATGTTTAGGTTAATCGCGGGCCCGCTGCTTCCAGCGCGGTGCGATCGCCGAGCCATCGATGAACTCAAAGCCGCCAGCCTCGTTGAGCGTGTGAAGTTTACGCCCACTCCATAGCGCACCTGGATTTAAGATGGTTTCAACGACCTGCTCCATGCCGATCAAATCAAGGTGAGAAATGCGTGCGATGCCAAGCGCCGCGCCGTAGCTCCTGCGGCAGTCCTGGACCGGGCGCAGCAGGTCGTTGCCGCGCCTGACCATGCGGCCGGCCGGCCGCACCGAGGCGATATCGATCAGCACGGGATTTTTGGGGTGCGGCGTCCAGGGGCCGCGAAAATCCGGCGCCGACCACAGATGCAGCGCGTCGGAGAAGGCGCCGCCGCCGTCGCGGACGGTGGCGAACAGCCACCAGGCGCCGCCATGCTCGACAAGCGTGGCGTCGCTGGCGACGACACCGGACAGAAGCGTCGCCTCCTTGACCCATCCGCCGGGAAAAGCTGTGGCCCGGTAGAGATCGACCGTGCCGTTGGCGCAGCTTTCCGGCACCATCCAGACCTCGCCGTCGCGCTCGAAGACGAAGGGGTAGGAGAGATGGTAGGGCAGCTCCAACACCGGTTCAGGCCTTCCGAGCGGGCCTGCCGGGCCGAAGGGAACGGCGGAGATGATGGCTTTGCCGAGCCGATGGATATAGTCCTCGACGAACAGGGTCAGCTGGCCCTGGTAGAGGATGGGGAACGGATCGGCGTAGAAGCGGCTGCCGTCGTCCGGCAACTCTTGCCAACCCGACGCCGGATGCGCGCGCAGCTCGAACAGATCGCGGCTCCCGGTTTGCCGCCAGCCGACCTTCCAGTGCGGCGCGTTGTAGCAAAGGTGATAGATCTTCTGGATGATCCGCCGCGCCAGCGCCTTGCCGGCCCTGACCCCAAGCTTGCCCGCCGAGGGCATTGGCGGCGGGCCGCCCACCTGCGCCGGTTCGGGCAGATCAGGCACGGACTTTGCCGCGCCTGACATGGCAGCTATGATCAGGCTTGCTGTGCGCGCCAGCATATCCTGGAAGGACGCCAGCGCGATGCCGCCATATTCGGTGCCCAGACGCCCGGCGGCGATCGCAACGCCGTTCTCCTCGATGCGGGCAAGCGGCGTGCGACCTGCGAGGATCAGGGCCAGCAAGGCCGCTTCGCCGCTGGCGCCGTCATAGGTGACGCGCCAGATCCGTGTGTTTTCCAGCCTGACATCGCCGCAGAGGTCGATGACGAGGTCAGGCGAAGCGGGGGACTGCCGGTAGGGCGCGAGCGCCGAAAGCGGCACACGCTTGGCCAGTCCATCATGGGACAGTCCGTGGATCGCCGTTTCGAGTTGAAACAGGGCCGCGGCGCTGCGCGGAATGCCACCGCCCGCCGGCCTGACATCGACGGACAGTTCGACGTCTTCGAGCGCGGCAAGGCGCTCCAGCAGCGTGACGTGAAAGGCGCGGACGCAGTCGCCGTCCAGGCGGAGGCTTATCTGCATGTTGGAGGTCCGAAAAGGCGGTGCCCGGCCTTGCCGGCCAGACCGGTCCGGTCAAATTGTAACCCCATTTGCATTCGTCTCCGCTCGCTGCGTAGCCAACACCTCGATATGTATATTTTTAAGCAAACCGCGTGCCAAAATTCACGTCACCTCTCAACATAATTAACAATGTTTTAACAGTTGGAGGAATAGCTAGGTTAGCGCCGCAAACTGATCTTGCCGGCATATGGAGTATTGTCGGAGGCAGCCATGCAATCATCCCTGCCCATGGTTCCTCAGCAACACTCCCCGGATCCGGCACGCGCGGGATCATATGCAGCCTCCACTGTCGAACTGGGCGATCTGAAGCGCATCCTGGTGCGCCGCCGGTTCTGGATCTTCGGCACCGTCGCACTGCTGACGCTGGTCGCCCTGCTCTACGGCCTATTCACACCGGCGCTCTACAGCTCGGCGGCGGAAATCCTGATCGATCCGCAGGACCTGCAGGTGGTCACCAACGACGTCAATCCCAGCCGTATCTCACCCGATGGCGGCATCACGCAGGTCGAGAGCCAGGTCAGCGTGGTCCAGTCGACAGGCGTGCTGATGCGGGCGATCGCGGCGACAAACCTGACGCAGGATCCGGAATTCAATGGGCAGGGCTTGCTGTCGCGCCTGCTCGGTTCGGCATCAGCCGAAGGCGACAGGTCGGTGCAGACACTCGACGCGCTGCGCCGGCGCCTGGCGGTGAAGCGGGCCGACAAGGTCCTGGTCCTCGACGTCATCGTCACTGCCAAGAGCGCCGACAAAGCCGCCCTCCTGGCCAACGCCATCGCGCAGGCCTACCTGGTCGACCAGGCGAGCGCGCGCGCGAAAATGGCCAAGGACGCTTCCGAGTCGATCACCGCGCGGCTGGACGAGCAGCGCAAGCGCGTCCAGCAAGCCGAAAACGCCGTCGAAGCCTACAAGTCCGCCAACAACATGGTGATGGCGGCAGGCAATCTGGTCAGCGACCAGGAACTGACCGAGATCAACACGCAGCTTGCGGCGGCGCAGAGCCGCACCGCGGCGCTGAAGGCGCAGGTCGACCAGATGCGCCGGCAGAGCGGCACGCCGGACGCAACTTCGGAAGCAATGCGCTCGGCGGTGATCTCGAGCCTGCGGGCGCAGGAGGCGACGTTGGTCGACCAGGTCTCGCAGCTCGGCACGGAGTTGGGGCCGCGTCATCCCTCGCTGATCGCAGCCCAGCAGCAACTGCGCGACACACGCCAGCTGATCGCGCGCGAACTTGGCCGCATCGCCACCGCCACCGAGACCGACTACGAACGGGCGCTGGCCAACCAGCAGGCGCTGGAAGCCAAGGTCGCCGGCATGAAGAGCAAGTCGCTCGACACCGATCAGGCCTCGGTGCGGCTGCGCGAATTGCAGCGCGACCTCGAGGCGCTGCGTTCCGTCTACTCGAACTATCTCCAGCGCGCCCAGGAGACGCGCGAGCAGATCAATGTCGACAGCACCAATGCGCGCATCATCTCCAACGCCATGCCCGCCTTGAAGAAGAGCTGGCCGCCTCTGCCGCTGCTGTTGCTGGGCGCGATATTCGGCGGCCTTGGGCTCGGCACCGGTCTGGCGCTGATCGCCGAATATTCCTCGCCGACGGTGCTTTCCAGCGCCCAGATGCAGTCGGCCATCGACGCGCCGGTGCTGGGCGTGGTGCCGGCAAAGTCGGACACAGGCCGGCGCTGGTGGCCTTTCGGCGGGGCGCGCGCCGCCGCCTCCAGCCAGAAGACCGATGCCGTCGTCGGCCTTGCGCTGAGGCGCATGTTCAGTTCGGGCCAGCGTCCGGCGGACTGGCCGCTGGTGCCTTCCATCTTGGTGACATCGTCGCCGGGCGAGGGCGCGCAGCGCAGCCGGGTGGCGCGGCTGCTGGCCAATGCCGCGGCATCCAGGGGCAGCCGTGTGCTGTTTATCGATGCCAATGCTGGCGGCGGCGGCCAGAAGGATCCGCAGCCGGGGATCCTCGATGTTCTGCGCGGCGAGTACGCGTTCGAGGCCGTCAGCCATTACGCCGCCGGCAGCAACGTTGCCGTGCTGGGCAGGGGCCGCTCAAAGGCGGTCTTCCAGGAAGCGCATGGCATCTATTTTGCGCAGCAGATGCTGGCGCGGGCCAGCCGGAGCTTCGAGCTCGTCGTCATCGACGGCGGCGCGCTGGCCGACAATCTCAATGCCTCGCCGCTGGTCGCCATGGCCGACGAGATCGTGCTCGTCGCCACGCTGAACGCCACCCCGATGCGCGACGTCACGACGACTTCGCAGGCGGTCTCCGTCATGGGGCGCCTGCCGACAGCCGCCTTGCTGGTCGACGAGGCCGCCTGATATGGCGGCCAGTTGGAGCGCAAGCGCTTCGAACCATGGTGCTGCCGCACCCCGCGCCGGCACGCCCATCTCCGGCACCTCGGTCGATGCGCTGACGCGCTTCGGATTGATCGCGGCGGTGGCGGTGCTGTTCAGCATCTCGGGGGGCATGCTGTGGCTGGTCGGCTACAATTATGATGGCCTGTTCGGCAACCCGGCGACCAAGATCCACCCGTCCACCTATCTCATCGTCCTGCTGCTTGCCTGGCGCTCCTGCGCATCAGGCAATCCGGTCGGCCATATCGTCCATCTCGCTGACAGGCGGCCGGCCAGCGCGCTGATGGCCGCCATATCGATCGTGCTTCTGGTCGTTGTCATCGCCAGGCAGCGGCCCGGTATGGCCGGCATGATCGATACGTTCGTGGCTGCGGCACTTCTCGTGCTGATGCTCAGCGAGGACGACGAGCGGACCTTCGCCGGGCTGCAGACCGTCGTCCACGTGGTCATGACGGCGAATGCCTTGCTTGCCCTTTTCGAGTTCGCCACCAAGACGCTTATCTTCCCCTATCGCCTCGACGGCGTGGCGTTTACCACCGATCTGCGCTCGAGCGCGCTGCAGGGGCATCCGCTTGCCAATGCCATGGTGACGTCGATCTATGTGCTTGCGCTGCTCTCCGGTGCCAGATCCCTGTCGATGCCTGTGCGGATAGGGTTGATCGGCTTGCAATGCGCGGCACTCGTCGCCTTCGGCGGCCGCACGGCGATGGTGACGACGGTGGTGCTCGGCGGCTGCTACCTGCTTTTTCAGGGCATCACCAAATTGCGCCAGGGCCGCGTCAATCTCCTCGGTGCGGCACTCGGCTTCATGCTCGCCGCCCTGCTGCCGGTCGTCATCATCGTGGCGGCATATCTGGGCTTTTTCGACGCGCTGCTGGAGCGCTTCGTGTCGGACAGCGGCAGCGCCAATGCCCGCGTCGAGATGTTCGAGCTCTTCAAGCACCTGGAATTGCGCGATCTGATCGTGGGACCGGATGTCGACCTGATCGACAGCCTGCGCCGCATCAACGGTCTCGAACAGGGCATCGAGAACCCGATCATCCGCACGGTCCTTTATCAGGGCGCCTTCTTCACGCTTTTGCTGACGTTCGGCTTCGTGCTGTTCCTGTTCGAGGTGGCGCGCCGCTGCCATCCCGGCATCTGGCTGCCGATGCTGGGCTGGGTTATCCTGATCAACACTTCGGAAAGCGTCGCGTCGAAGACGACGCTGCTGACCAAGTTCGTGGTGCTGGCATTGGTGCTCTATCGGCCGGCGCGGGCAGCGTTCAGGCCGGTCAGTCCGCCGGCATGGTCAGGCCAAGCGCCGCGATGATATCGGGGTCCAGCGCCCGGGTGGTGTCGTCCATCATGCCCATGCCATCGAAGAGATCCCACAGTGCCCAGGCGAAGCCGAGTTCCTCGGCGCTCCGCCTCACATCGGCGATGTAGCGCCCGCGATCCGGATTGGGCGCGGCGACATAGCGGGCGTCGGTGCGCAGCGCGCCGAACTCGCCCATGATGATGCGTTCCGGCGCAAGGCTATGGCCATCGGCCCAATCGCGGACCTGGCGAAGATATTTGTCGACAAACCAGCGGTCGGGCTGGGCGTCGAAATAGACTTTCAGCACACGCTCGGTCTCGGCATAGGCTGCTTGCTTGGCGTCTTCAGGGGTTTCGGTGTCCTGCGCCATGCGCGCCCTGACCGATGCCAGCGTCTGTTGCAGCGAGCCGGCGGATGCCGGCCACGGCACATTGTTGAGCGACCGATAGACCGGCTCGCGCATCCAGGGCGCGCCCTGATGGCTGAACAGATAGGGCTCATAGAAGTGGAAGGTGAACAGGATCGGCTCGAAGGGCGACAGCGGGCCCGGATCGAGCGCG
Organism: Mesorhizobium sp. M7A.F.Ca.US.014.04.1.1; assembly: GCF_003998745.1. NCBI lineage: Bacteria > Pseudomonadati > Pseudomonadota > Alphaproteobacteria > Hyphomicrobiales > Phyllobacteriaceae > Mesorhizobium > Mesorhizobium sp. M7A.F.Ca.US.014.04.1.1. The sequence continues at coordinate 6,204 of NZ_RZRW01000335.1, forward strand.
GTCAGTCCGCTCACCATCGAGCCGCAGCCTCCGGTGACGACCAACGGCAGGGTCGCTGCCGATGCCCTTGCCGCGGTCAGAAGCGCGAGCTGGATTTGCAACCAGACGTTCGACGCGCAGGCCTGCGCCGGTTCGTTGACCGGCTCGAGCGCCACCCTGCCGGGCTGGAACCGCGCCAGCCTGCCGGCAAGCTCGCCGACCAGCCCGCGATAGAGATCGAAAGCGGGTGCGGCGGTGCTGGAGACCATGCGGTCGGGGTTCCAGTAATGGGTGGCAGCGTTGGCCTGGATGTTGACGATGATGCCAAGATCGGCGTCGAGGGTGGCGGTGAC
>NZ_RZRW01000336.1:0-6501 GCF_003998745.1 Mesorhizobium sp. M7A.F.Ca.US.014.04.1.1
GTCAAGTGCAGCTGAACTCAACACGATGGACGATGTCGGGGCCGCGATCCAGGCTTGCTGGACACCGCCGGCGGGAGCGGGAACCGCCAGCGTCACCTTGAGCTTCAGCTTCAAGCGGGACGGCACGCTGATCGGCCCACCGAGGCCGACAGCCATCAAGGTGGAAGGCGATGCCAAGGCGAAGAAGTCCTTTGTCGACGCCGCAACGACCGCCTTGCAGAATTGTCTGCCCCTGACCTTCTCAGCGAAACTGGCGCAAGGCATCGCCGGCAACGTGTTCACGTTGCAATTCGCCTCTCCCAAGTAGGCACCCGCCGCCGGCTCAATGGTGACTGCGCCGTGCCGCGGCATGCCGGGCAAGATCGGGCGTTTCGAAGACGTAGTCGTTCCAGGCCGATTCCGGAACCTGACCGGCCAGATAGCATTCCAGCAACAGGCTTTGTTCGGGATTGAGAGGCCTTGGCGCGCGCTGATCCAGCCCCAGCGAGTGAAACAGGTTTCTTGTCAGGTCCGAGACGGTGAAGTGGATCGACATCTGCGTTCTCCCTTTGGTCCTTCAACGCGGAAGACCGGGCAAAGGTTTCGAACGCCTGGCGATAATGGCGGTCCGTTTCGTTGCAGGTCCGCGGCGAGGGTCGGGCTTGCGCTTTCCTTTGAGGTTCGTCTCAATCTTGAAATAAAAATGTAATATCGAATTTACACGAGATGACATAATACAATAGACAAAAGCTTACCCCGGCTGAAGTTCTTGAGATAATTAGAGTTTACTCATATAGCTGAAACTTGTGTAAGTTATGGACTGTAATTCCGGGTTCTCCGCAAAAAGGACCGAGTTGTCCCGATGATCCGTTTCTGGCCTTCCATGGTGGTCGCATTGATTTCGCTGGCGGCGGTTTTGTTCGGGACGCTTCCGTCCTACGCGGACAGCTGCGGCGCGATCAGAAGCCAGTTGCTTTCGGGTGGCCGCAGCAACGGGGCGAACCCGGAGCTTGCTCAACTGCGCCGGCAACTTGCAGCCATCCAGACTATCGAGAGACAGCGCCAGTGCACGGCGAAAAGTTCGCTTGGTGGTCTCTTCAACGCTTGCGCCGATCTCGCCAGGAGCCGCTCGGATGTGCAGCGCCGGATCGCTGCCGCCGGGAATTCAGGCCGCGACACGGCGGGTCTGCAGGCGCGCCTCGTGGCGCTTGGCTGCGCGCCTTCGGCAAAGCAACGGTCTGCGCGCGCCGCGCCCGGCACCCAATCGGCGAGCACCACGTTCGGCGGCAATGCGATGCTGTTTTGCGTGCGTCTGTCGGACGGGTATTTCTTCCCGGCGCCAAAGTCGCAATTCGCCGCCAGCGGTGATCTGAAGGAGACGGCCGATCAATGCCGTTACATCTGCGATGACCCCAGCGTCGACCTCTACACGTTGAACGATGCCAGCCTCGAAACCGACCAGATGGTCGCGCTCGACACGCGCAAGCCTTATACCGAACTGCCGGCAGCCTTCAGATATCGCGATGATGCGAATTTCAAGGCATGCGACGTCAAGCGATACTACCAGCGGGTCACCGAACTGCGAGCCAGGACTGTGACGCCCGCCAACATGCGCAATGCCATTATTCCGCTGCCGACGGCGAAGCCGGATCTCGGCACGGTTGCGGCCGTCCCTGGAATCGATGCCGAAGCGCCAGGTGCCGCCCAGCACCTTTCGATCGAGGCCGGCAAGCGGTCGGTGCGCGTGGTCGGCCCGGCGTTTTTCCCGGCCGAATGATCGCCGGCTTCCCCAATTGGCGATCACCGGTTGCGGCGTGCCTGCTGCGATGCGGTTGCCTGATCCGGCTGGAACAGAGAGGCGCTCATGGCGTTGTGATCGACATCAGCCGGGAGAAACGCCGTGGCTACGTTCCGGGAAATGCGGGTACTGGAGATCGTCGAAGATGACTCGCTGACCACCGAACAGAAAATCGCCGAACTGCGCGAGATCGAATCCGAGGCGCGTGGGCTGCAGCGGGCTGCCTCGGAGGGTCCGATGGACGACGATGACGGCTGGCAGGAAGATCTGCGTCAGGTTCGTCTTGCACTCGACAAGCTCGGTGCGAAGGAGCCGAAAAAGGGCGCTGCTTCACTGTGAGGCCGGGTCACCGAAGCTATCCGCGGATCGCGTCTTGATCGCATCCCATCCGAAAACCGGGTCCCGCTTTTAGGGACCCGCTCCGATCTAATCGCAGACCATGCGAGCTCTCTTGCCAGGCTCGCTGACGTTCCTGCAGGTCAGCGGCTTCGCTGGCGCCGATAGGGAAGCGGACGCAGGCAACCTCGTCTGGTGCCGTCTCGGTGCGGCATGGCTGACCTTGCGCTCGGAAAAACGCCGGTCCGGCTGCGGCGCCACAGGAAAAGCGCCGTTCTCGACCTCGGATTGCCCATAGTCGACATTCGGTGGCGGCCGATCCCAGAATCGCCGGACATCAAGCGGTCTCGGGATGACGACCGTGCCGTCATAACTGCGCGAGCAACCGCCGCCGAAAAGCAGCGCCAGCCCCATGAAAAAAGGCACAATCCGTCCAAGCATCAGCAATACCCCTGCCGTTGCTTATATAGCGGGTTCGACCCCGCCGACAACCGGGCGGAATGAAGCAGACCGCGCCGCGCAATCCTGTCCAACCGACCGTTAAGGTTAGCGGATCCTTAATGCTTCTCGGGCAGATTCCGCCGACGAACCGCGGAGGAGGGTTCGGCCTTGGTTTTCGGGGTGGGGACGGCATGGCGGAAGCGGACGAAACAATCGGCGCGCGCGGCAAGCGCGGGCCTCGCAGATCCACAGTGCATGGCGACGATGCCTCATCGTCCGCCTCTTGCATGGATTCGAACGATGCGCTTCGCCAACTCGTCGAAGCCGGTTCGGACTGGGTCTGGGAAACGGACGCCGAACTGCGCTTCTCCTGGCTTTCGCAAAATTACCAGGCCGCCACCGGCATCGATCCGGCAAACGTGCTTGGCCGGTTCCGCTTCGACTTCCTCAACCAGGTCCTGAACGGCGATCGCAGTGGCGCGGCGCATCTGGAGGATCTGCAGGCGCACCGGCCTTTTCGCGACTTCGTCTATGAGCTCAAGGCTGGCAGCGCCGACTGTCGCTGGGTTTTGACATCAGGCTTTCCAAAGTTCGACGACGAAGGAAGATTTGCCGGCTATCGCGGCATCGGCCGCAACGTCACGGCTCTGGCCGGCGCCTTCAAAAGTCTGGGGCGGGAACCATCGGGTGACGGCGAGCCCGACCAGCATCTGGCCGACCTCGAGCGGACGATGGACGCCATGCATATGGGCGTCGTGCTTCTCGATGCCAGGCTCGACACGCTGATCGTCAACAAGGCCTATCGCGACCTCTCGAGGATTCCGGACGGCGCTGTTGCCGTCGGCGCTCCGTTCAGCCTGTTGATGGAGCTCAACCGCCGCAGCGGCATCTATGGCGACATCGACGAACAGCAATGGCAGCGCTACCTCGCTACTCGCCTCGACGAGATTCGCGCCGGATCCGTCGCGCCGCGCGAATTTGTCCATGCCAACGGCAGGACGATGATGTTTTCGGTGACGGCGTTGTCCGGGGGCAAGCGGCTGCTGACCTACTATGAGGTCACCGAGATCAAGCAGCGCGATGCGGAGATCAAAAACGCCAATGCCAGGAATGCCGAGACCTTCGCCAGTCTCCGCACAATGGTCGACCAGATGCCGATCGGTGTCCTCGTGCTCGACGCCGATATGCGCGCCGAGATCATCAACCGTGCTTTCTATGATTTCTGGCAGATCGACGCCCGGCGCGCCGAGATCGGCTGCAGCTTCCGCGATCTGATGGACGCCAGCCGCGACATCGATCCGTTTGGTGCCGACGATGCGTCATGGCAGCGGCATGTCGCCGAGCGCGAGGCGGAAATCAGGGCCGGTACCGCCGGATCGCGGCAGTTCCCGCGCAATGACGGCCGCACGCTGATATCGTCGATGGCGCCGCTGGCCGGCGGCAAGCGGCTGATCTCCTATGTCGACGTCACCGACATGAAGGACCGGGAGGCCGAACTTGCCGACGCGCTGGAGAAAGCGCGGCTGGCGGAAGCGGTGATCAACGCCGTCAAGGATCCGATCTTCGTCAAGGACGACCATCTGCGTTTCGTCTTCGTCAACGAGGCGTTCGCCGCTCTGTTTGGCCAGACGCCGCAAGCCATGCTCGGCAAGCCCGGCGGCGATTTCCTCCCAACGAACGCTGTCGCGCTTTTCGAGCAGAGCGAACGTGACGTCCTTGCCACCGGGCGGCCGTACGAAGTGGAAGAGAATTTCGAGGCCGATGGCGCCTGCCGCTCGCGCATCGTCCGGAAGAGCCGCGTCGGCATGGCCAGCGGCCGCAACTACGTTGCCGGCTTCCTGTTCGACATTTCCGACATGAAGCGCCGCGAGACGGAGGCGCAGGACGCACGCAAGCATCTCGCCAGCGTGCTGGAATCCTTGCCGGCCGCCGTGATCATCTACGATCGCGACGACAGGTTCGTTTTCGCCAACCGCAAGATCCAGGATACGCTGCCGGCCTTGAAGCCGGCGTGGCAGCCCGGCTGTACATTCCGCGAAGCACTCGTGCTGGGTCATGCGAACGGCTATTTCCGCAGCAGCGGCGATCCGCAAATCGACCAGCTCTACGACAGCGATCATGACCGCTGGCTGGACGCGATCCTCGCCCGCTACCGCTTGCCCAGTTCCTCCTACGAGCGTCACAATCCCGATGGCCGCTGGTATCAGGTCTACGACATGCGGACCGACGACGGCACCTTCATCGGCGTTCGCGTCGACATCTCCGAGATCAAGAGCCGCGAGGCGGCATTGCGCGATTCCATGCGCCAGATCGACCTGTTCCGGCATGTGATGGACGAGTTGCCGGTGGCCGCCTTCATCAAGGCGCAGGACCTGAGCATCGAATTCGTCAACAAGGCCTGGTGCGCGATCACCGGCTTGGCCAAGGAGGATGTCATCGGCCGCACCGACCGGCAGTTGTTCGGCGCGCAGGACGCGGATGGCTACAGCCATGACGACACGCAAGTCGCCGTGACGGGCGTCGTCAAGGAGGTCGAGGAACCCGTCACCCATCGCGACGGCACGGTTCGGCAGTTGATGACCCGCAAGAGCCGCCTGGTGGCGCTGGACGGGTCGGTGCATCTGGTCGGTTCGAGCACCGACATCACCGACGTCAAGGCACGCGAGCGTGCGCTGGAAGAAAGCATGCGCGAGAACGAGGTGTTCCGCAGCCTGATCGACAATGTGCCGGTATCGATCTACGCCAAGCGCTCCGATCTCAGGCAGTTCTATGTCAACAAGGGTTGGTGCGATCTGACGGGCTTCAGCAAGGAAGAGGCCATCGGCAAGACCGACATCGAGATTTTCGGGCCGGATGGCGAGGCCTTCGTCAATGGCGACCTCGCCGTGCTGCGCACCGGCGAAACTCAGGAGGTCGAAGAGACGGTCACGCTGGCCGACGGCAGCGTCAGGCATCAATTCGCCCGCAAAGGCGCGATGATCGCCTCCGACGGTTCGCTCTACCTGATCGGCTCGACCACCGACATCACCGAGCTGAAGATGCGGGAGGCCGAACTGCGCGAGGCGCGTCAGCGCGCCGTGCTCGCCGACCGCGCCAAGTCGGAATTCCTCGCCAATATGAGCCATGAGATACGCACGCCGATGAACGGCGTGCTCGGCATGGCCGAACTGCTGGCCAAATCGGACCTCGACCCGAAGCAGAAGACGTTTACCGACATCATCGTGAAGTCGGGCAATGCGCTGCTCACCATCATCAACGACATACTGGATTTCTCCAAGATCGATGCCGGTCAGTTGGTGCTCGATCCGGCGCCCTTCAATCTGGCCGAGGCGATCGAGGACGTGGCGACGCTGGTGTCGACGCGCGCCAAGGAGAAGGACCTCGAGCTGATCGTACGTGTCGAGCCTCGGCTCGAGAGCCTATTCATCGGCGATGTCGGCCGCATCAGGCAGATCGTCACCAACCTGCTCGGCAATGCGGTGAAATTCACCGATGAGGGCCATGTGCTGGTCGACGTCACCGGCGAGAGGGTTCCAGCCGGAACGAAGCTCACCATTTCGGTCACCGATACGGGCATCGGTATCCCCGAGGAAAAACTGAAACTGGTCTTCGAGAAATTCAGCCAGGTCGACACTTCATCGACGCGGCGGCACGAGGGGACCGGCCTCGGCCTCGCCATCACCTCGCGGCTCGTCGAGCTGATGGGCGGCGACATCGGGGTCGAAAGCGCCGAAGGCAAGGGTTCGACGTTCTGGTTCTCGGTGACGCTGCCGAGGGCCGGACAGCAAAACGGGCAACGCATCATGCCGATCGACGTGACCGGCGCGCGTGTCCTGATCGTCGACGACAATGCCGTCAACAGGGCGGTCCTGACCGAGCAGATGACATCATGGACGGTCGATTCCTGCGCGGCCGAACGCGGCGCCGAAGGCCTCAAGGTGCTGATC
>NZ_RZRW01000337.1:0-6484 GCF_003998745.1 Mesorhizobium sp. M7A.F.Ca.US.014.04.1.1
CAACGGCCTGAAGAAGGCCGGCGCCGACGCCTTCATCTATATCGGCGGCAACGACACGTCGGGTACCCAGCAGATCCTGACCGACGCCGCCGGCGGCTCAATTGCCTTTGTTCATGCGCCAAAAACCATCGACAATGATCTCGAGGAAAACGACCACACGCCGGGCTTTATTTCGGCGGCCGAGTTCGTCGCCGGCGCCTTCCTGTCCGTCGATCTCGATTTTCGCGCGCTGCCCGGCATCTATGTCGGCATCGTCATGGGCCGGCATGCGGGCTTCCTGACCGCGGCTGCCGCTGCCTGGCAGCTCGACCCCGACAGCGGCCCTCATCTCGTCTACGTGCCCGAGCGGCCGTTCTCGGCCGCTGGCTTCATCGACGACGTGCGTGCCACGCTCGATCGCCACAAGCGCTGCATCGTCGCCGTTTCGGAAGGCGTCAGCACCGCCGACGGCAAGGCATTGGTCGAAAGCCTGGTGCCGCCGGACAAGCTTGAGCGCGACGCGCATGGCAACGTCAAGCTGTCGGGCAGCGACCTGCCGGCCGCACTCGAGCGCGCGTTGGCGGAAGGCCTGCCCGGCAAGCGTGCCCGCGTCGACGCGCTCGGCTACATGCCGCGCGGCTATATCGGCGCCATCAGCGCGGTCGACGCGCAGGAGGCTTTCGATGCCGGCGCTTTCGCGGTCACCGTCGCCGAACAGGGCGGCGGCTCGGTGGCGCTGCAATATGACGGCACCAGAACGGTGCTGAAGAAAGTGCCGCTCAAGAACGTCGCCGGCAAGACCCGCCACATGCCTGACGATTTCATGAAGCCCGACGTCAATCAGCTGTCGGATGCCGGCATGGCCTATCTCAAGCGGCTGGTGCCGGAAAAGTACAAGGTCGGGAAGCCCTTCGTCTGATGCCGGGCTCACACCTGATGCCCGGCTCACTTCGTATGCCGGACTCACACTTGATGCCGAGCTGGTTCAGCAGGAGCGTGGTCGACGGCAAGACGACGATGCTGACCGAGCCCTTCGTGCATGCCTATGTTCGGGCCAATATCTGGCATCTGCGCGGTCGCGATGCCGACCTGCTCGTCGACACCGGTATGGGCATCTGTCCGCTGGCGCCGCAGATCGAGACGCCGCAGGGCAAGCCGTTGCTGGTCGTTGCCACCCACATCCATCTCGACCACGTCGGCTCGCTGCATGAATTCCCGTTGCGGGCCGGGCCAAGAATGAGCGCGGCTCGGTTCGAGACCATGGATGAGGCCGCGACTTACGCCTACATGTTCCACGACCTCGAGGGTGCCGTCTCGAAACTGCCGGCGTCCGGATGGAAGTCGGCCGACTACAGGATCCCGCCCGCGCCGTTGACGCGAACCCTGGACGAGGGCGATGTCGTCGATCTTGGCGACCGGCAATTTCGCGTGCTGCATTTGCCGGGCCATTCACCGGATTCGATCGCGCTGTTCGACGAGGCCGACGGACTGTTCTTCAGCGGCGATGCCATCTACGACGCCATGCTGATAGACGACCTGCCGGATTCCGACCGGGCCGCCTATATCAGTACGATGCGGCGCCTGCTCGACCTGCCGATCCGTATCGGTCATGGAGGACACGGACCGAGCTTCGACGGCAAGCGCATGCGCGAGATTGCTACGGCCTATCTCGGACGAATCGCCGGTGGCTGAGGCTCCAGCGAGGCAGCAAGGCGCGACCCGACGACTTTGTGACCCTGCCGCCGTGCGGATATTAAATCTTCGTAAGGTCGCCCGAAAACCCTAAATCGGGCCAATCCGCGCCCTAGATGCAAGGCCGTCGATCCGGTTGGCTGCCATGTAGGCGAGACGGGCAATTGCAACCTCGACACGCCGATGACCGATTTCCCGCATGGGAGGCCACGGCGCTGGATCAACTCTCGCCCGGACAAACGACCATGTCAGATATCCTTCGTAGGCATCGCGTCGCGGCCTTGCTGGGCGCTGCGCTGATCATATCCCCCTTCGTCATGTCTTTCGCCCAAAGCGCGGGCAACACCGTTCCGACGACCCAGACACCTGTTGCCGGCATCACTGCGCCCAATGGCTCGTTCGCACCCATCGTTGCCGCCGACAAGCCGGCGGTGGTGACGGTCACCACGGTCATGAAGGCACAGCCTGAAACGATGAGCGATGCCTCTCCTTTCGACGGCGGCTCGCCTTTCGACGACTATTTCCGCCAGTTCTTCGGTGACCAGGGCATGCCGACGCCCAAGACGCCGCCGCAACAGCAACCGCAGCGCGCCGAGGCGCTGGGTTCCGGCTTCATCGTCGCCTCCGACGGCACCATCGTCACCAACAATCACGTCATCGATGGGGCCTCTTCGATCAAGGTGACGCTCGACGACGGCACCGAACTTCCGGCCAAGCTCATCGGCCGCGATGCCAAGAACGATCTCGCCGTGCTGAAGATCAAGTCGGACAAACCCCTGCCGACCGTCAAATGGGGCGATTCCGACAAGCTTATGCCAGGCGACCAGGTGCTGGCCTTCGGCAACCCGTTCGGCATCGGCACCACCGTCACGGCAGGTATCGTCTCGGCGCGCGGCCGTGACCTGCATAGCGGGCCGTTCGACGATTTCATCCAGATCGACGCGCCGATCAACCACGGCAATTCCGGCGGCCCGCTGGTGGATGTCGCGGGCAATGTCGTCGGCATCAACACGGCGATCTATTCGCCCAATGGCGGCAGCGTCGGCGTCGGCTTTGCCATTCCGTCGGACCAGGCCCAGAAGGTGGTGGCCAAGCTGATGAAGGGCGGCTCCATCCAGTACGGCTATCTCGGCGTTCAGATCCAGGAGGTGACACCGGATGTCGCGAGCGCCATCGGGCTCGACCATCCCGGCGGCGCGCTGGTTTCAGAGGTCAATGACGGCTCGCCGGCGGCCAAGGCCGGCATCGAGACGGGCGACGTCATCACCAGCTTTGCCGGGCAGGACGTGAAGGACCCCAAGGACCTGTCGCGGGCGGTCGCCGATGTCGCGCCGGGCGCCATGGAAACGGTCGACGTCTGGCGCAAAGGCAAGCCGATGCGGATTTCCGTCGATGTCGGCCAGAACAGCGCCGATGCGAAGACCGCGTCGCTGGATGACGGGTCCGACACGCCCAGCGCCGGGCGCGCTCCGGCGATAGGGCTCGGCTTGATGGATATAACGCCCGACATTCGCCAGCAGATGAACCTAGCCGGCAAGCAGCACGGCGCGGTGGTTGCCAGCGTCAATCCCGACAAAGCCGCCGCCGCTTCCGGAATACAGGCCGGCGACATCATCGTTGCCGTCAATCAGGTGCCGGTTAAGAACGCCAGGCAGGTAACCCAGGCAATCGCGCAAGCCGGCAAGTCTGGCCGCAAGTCGGTGCTGTTGCTGGTCGAGCGTGGCGACGCTCAGATCTACATCGCGGTGCCTTTTGCCAATGGCTGAGTAATGGCCTTGACGTGAACGGGACCGGCAGGGTTCGTCGGCGACGATCCCCTCCGGCCTCCGGCCGTCAAGATTTTGGTTGCCCGCCACGACATCTTCGAGAACATTGCATCAGGCTGATGTCGGCCCGATGCAGGAGATTGCCGCGATGGTCACCCGAGGTTTCTCTTCAGGACGGCGCCCGCCAACCGATGACGATGCCCGCATCCCGCCCGGCCAATATCTGGAACAGGGTTTTCCGGTGCTGTCGGCCGGTCCGACGCCGCGCGTGCGCACCGAGGATTGGTTTTTCACGCTGAAACATGGGCCACGGCCGATCAAGAAATGGAACTGGGCCGAGTTCAACGCGCTGCCGCTGACCAAGATGACGCGCGATATCCATTGCGTGACCGCATGGACCAAGTTCGACACGCCGTGGCAGGGCGTGCTGGTCGACGATATCCTTGCCGACGCGGGTGTGGAGCCGCCGACCGGCTTCACGCTGGCGCACGCGTTCGACGGTTACACCACCAATGTGCCGGTCAAGGATCTCACCGCCGGCAAGGCCATGGTCGCGCTGCTCTACGAAGGCAAGCCGATCACGCCGGATCATGGCGGCCCGGCAAGGCTGCTGGTGCCGCATCTCTATTTCTGGAAGTCGGCCAAATGGCTGAACGGCCTGCAATTCACCTCGCGCGACGAGCCCGGTTTCTGGGAATTGCGCGGCTACCATATCTATGGCGACCCATGGCGCGAGCAACGCTACACGAACGATCCATGAGCGATACGGCGGCAGTGCAGTCGCCCTGGCAAACAGCCGGCATCGTCCGCATCGAAAAGCGCACGCCGCGTGTCACCAGCTTCTTTTTTCAGCCGTCTCGGCCCTTCGCCTATCGCGCCGGGCAGCATGTCGACGTCAGGCTGACGGCGCCGGACGGCTATCAGGCGCGCCGCTCCTATTCCATCGCCTCCGCGCCCGAAACGAATGGCGCAATCGAACTGGCGATCGAAAAACTCGACGATGGCGAGGTTTCGCCCTTCTTCCACGAGGTCGCGGCAATTGGCGACGAAATCGAACTGCGCGGGCCGCTTGGCGGGCATTTCGTCTGGCCGAAGGATGAGAGTGGGCCGCTTGTGATGGTCGGCGGCGGTTCGGGCGTCGTGCCCTTGATGTCGATGATCCGCCACCGCGCCGCACGGAATTCAGCGGTGCCCGTCGTCCTGGTCTTTTCGGTCCGGGTCTGGGACGAAGTGATCTTTCGTGACGAGCTGATCGCCCTCGACGAGCGTCAGGACGGCTTCGAGCTGGTGCTGACACTGACCCGCGAAGCCGCACGCCGCCCGGCCGACTATGCGCGGCGGGTGGACGTCGCGATGATGGCGCAAGCCATGGCGCGGCTGCCCGAGCCGCCCGGTCTCGCCTTCGTCTGCGGCTCCAATGCCTTCGTTTCCGCGGCAGCCCAGGCGCTGATCGATGCCGGCGTTGCAGCCGAAATCATCCGCACCGAACGCTACGGAGTTTGAGCGGACGCCGCCTTGCGAGAAAGGTTCGTCGGATTCGCCTTCAGCCGATCGGCAAGAAACCCGCCGACAGCAACTGGAAAGGCAAGGCGCCATAGGCGGCCACCGTGGCCGCGTCGTTCCACTCGCGAAACTGTCGCGATGGTCGCGCCTCGAGCGTCAAGGCAACTCGCGCGCCGTCGAGCGTCACCTTGCCGCGAAAATGCAGCACGCGTTCCCTGCCGGATCGGCTGATAGCCACGGCACGCAGGCGAGCGATATGCTCGCCACCGTCATTGATCTCCATTTCGATGCGGCGCCGGACCGGCGGAACGCCGATCCTGACGGTGATGTCGAGCATCATGTCGCCGGTCGTTTGCGGACAGGCGATGGCCTGCGAAAACACCAGAGGCTCCGATGCGGCTTGCGGCTTGCCCGCGGCCGGTCTCCCGCGCCAGGGTTTGGCGGGCGGCTCCTGCTGCAACCGGCCCTTCTTCCGCTTCAGGCGCAACTGCTTGGCAAGGCCGCGCGACAGCCAGACCAGGCCGCCGAAATCCGTGCGCGGCTTGGCTTGCAGAACCGACGACCAACGCGACAGGCCAGCCCGGTCGGCCATCTCGAAGATTCTGGCCATTGTCCGTTCCGGCACCGGAATGCCGATCTCGAACGCCAGATAGGATAACGCCACCGCCGCTGGAACCGCCAGGCCGCGTCTTCCGACGATGTCGAGGAACATCCCCCAATCGACGTCTTCGGCATGGATGGCGACCGCGCAGTCGACAAGCCAGTCGCTGTGGGTGTGGGCGTCGAGGCCGCCATGGGCGATGGCCAGTGCCATGCGATCGGCCGGCGATGGCACGAAGACCGCGACGCCGCTGAATTGTGCCGGGACCGCCCGTTGCCAGATCGCCAGGTCGTCTTCCGCGCTCGTCTGCGACCCATCATAGCCGAGCTGGTGCAGGTCGATGTCGCCGAAACGGCCCTTGAAGAAGTTCATCGACCGCAGCGACGCCAACCGGGTTCGCAGATATTGCGCGCTGACGCCCGAGGCGATCTGCCAGTCGCGGTCGCGCAAGATGTCGAAGACGGCAGCCATGTCGCGCGGGCGCACCAGTATGTCGATGTCATGCGCCACCCGACCACGCTGCGCCGACGCGTTCAAGGCAATGCGGCTGGCGCCCTTGATCAGCATGATGTCGGCGCCGCCGTCGGCCATCGCCTTCAGCGTCGGCTCGGCCTCGCGCATCGCCATGCGCGACTTCGTCCACAGCATCTTCTGCAGGCCGACGAGGCGCGGGTGCGCGGTATGCCCGGCCAGTTTTCTGCCGAACCTGTCGGAGATGGCGGCGAGCAGACGATGTTCTCGAAACGAGACGAGGTCGATGTCGTTCTCGTCGAGCCAGCGCGCGGCGCAGGCAGCGGCTGCGTCCTCATCGGAGAGCAGCGCCGCCTTCAGCAACAGGTCCAACTGGCCGGTGGGCCACGACCAGCCATAGTCCGGGAAGCGGCGGCTGATGCGGCGAACAGGCCTGGCGTTCAACTGGAGCCCGCCTTGTTCTGGGCCCGCC
>NZ_RZRW01000338.1:0-6484 GCF_003998745.1 Mesorhizobium sp. M7A.F.Ca.US.014.04.1.1
AGATTCGTGCGGCGCAGCTGCCGGCAGCGTCTTCGCTTCCGCGGGGGCTTCCGGCTTGACGGGCGCTCCGCCGCCGACATCGACCGGCACCGGTTCGGACGCTGCCGGTGCGGCCTGCTGCGTCGAATTTGCCTGTGCGACCCGGATCTCCGCCGGCGATGCCTGATCGCCGTGTTCACTGGACGCGGAATGCTCGTTCAAGGAACCCGAAAAGCTGTCCAACTCGATATTGTTCGTCATGGCTGAAACCCCTCCGATATTTACCGGATAGAGACAGCGGCCATTTCTACTTTGCAACTGCCCCCTAATCTATTTCATATACTATGATATGCATTGCTCGGCATTTTTTACACGTGGTAAACCGCGACAATATAACCTGATATATGGTGGCTTCCGGAGGCTTCCCTAACGGAGGACTGGCCGGGATATTTTGGTAAATCGAAGTATAAAATTGAATAAAATTTTAAATAAAATAGATGAAGACAGTTGCTGGATATTTATCCACCTTCCTTTCCAATAATTTGAGACAAGATTGGTAGCGTCCACAGTCAAAGGTGGGCGTTATGAAAAAGCAAAAATCGGTTCCGGGGAAAACCGGGCTCCAGATGCTCCTGCTGGCAATCGGGCTTGTCGGCCTGGCGGGGCCGTCATTCGCCAGCGATATCCCCGCACCCGGCAGGCCCCAGGAGAAGGTCCAGACGCCGCCCTGTCTCGGCGGTGTTTCACTGACGAGGCCCCAGCCCTGGCAGCCTGCGGACGCTTACCGGATCGGCATGGTCACCGGCAGCTATGGCCCGGATGTCGGCCGCGGGGACGGCTCGTCAACGGCGCGAGATGACGCCGGGATAGATCCGGTGCAGACCGCGTCGATTATTCCAGGGGTCTTCGGATCGGTTGCCTTGTCCATGCGCAATTTTCCCGTCGCGGCGCGCTGGGCGCCTGTCTACCGGGCAATCACCGCTTGTTCGGCAGGCAGCCCCTGCGAGCACAAGAGCACGGCTTTTGCCGGCATGATCGCTGCCGCTCAAGGCAAGGGATTCAGCGAGAAGCTGTCCTTCGTCAACAGCAGCGTCAATCGCCTGATCGCCTACAGGAAAGACAGCGTCGTCTACGGCAAGCTCGACTATTGGGCGAAGCCTTCGGAGATTCTCGAGCGGCGAGCCGGCGATTGCGAGGATTTTGCCATCCTCAAGATGACGGCCCTGCTGAGGGCCGGCATTCCGACGCAAAGCATGGCGCTTGTCGTCCTCCAGGATCGCAAGAGAGGCTTCTTTCACGCAGTGCTGTCGGTGAGCACAGGCAGCGGCACCTTCATTCTCGACAGCCTCAGCAACACCGTTATGCGTGACAGCGATCTCCCGGATTACGTCCCGCTCTATTCGTTCAGCACGGACCGGGCCTGGATCCACGGTTCAAGACCGGGCGGCGCCCAGATGGCCGACATCAAGGGCGGTTTCGCAACCGTCGCACCCGGCGAAGGTTTTCAGCCATAGGGTTTCGGCCAGTCCAAGCCATAGGTTCTCGCCAAAGACTGGCGGGCATTCAGCCGCCGAAGACGAACGCCATCAGCAGCTCCGGCTCGAGCACCGGGGCCCGCACCGCATTCAATTGCCCCCGGTATCGACGGTCACCCGCGCCGATGACAAAACCGGTGGCCACCGGCGATTCGCCATTGGCGTCGAGCCGCGTGAAGATGTCGGCCACATTGAGGTCCAGCGCCAGCTTGAGGTCGTGCCGTGCGTCATCGCTTGGGGCGATCGGCAATTGGCGCTTGACCAGTTGCTGGAACGGCGCGTTGAACGACAGGATCTTCTTCGAAGAAGCCAGGGCAAAGGCCGGAGACGGGCACGCGACCAGTATGGCGTTGATGGTGTTGATCGATGCAAGCCTTCGCAAGGTCAGGTTTTCGTCCCCCAACCCACGCATGCAGGCCACCCTGATCGCGGATGTCAGATTGCCTGTCTGGGCCTGGCTTTCGGCGATCTCGTCGATGAGCATGCCGATCGTGCACTTCCTGCTTTCGGCCATCTGCTTCAGCGACATCCAGAATGCCCGCTCCAGACGAATGCCGCGCCGTATGCCACCGCGCGCCACGACCCGAAACTCCAGCCCGAAATCCTCGGCGGCGACTGGCGCAAGCAGCCGCTCGCGATCGGAATGATGAGGGCTGGCGCTACCGCTCACTCATCGCCTCCTCGCGCGCCTTGTTGATCGGCTTCAGGAGGTAGTGCAGGATCGTCTTGCGCCCGGTCTTGATGTCGACCGAGCAGATCATTCCGGGGATGATCGAATAGGCCTTGCCGTCTCTTTGAAGGGTCGATTTGTCCGTCGCCACGCGCACCTGATAATAGGGCTCCCCCGTTTTCTGATCGACCAGGCTGTCGGCTGTGATGTTGGAGACCTTGCCCTCGATGCCGCCGAAGATCGAGAAGTCATAGGCGGTGACCTTGATAAGGGCTTCCTGGTCGGGCCGGATGAAGGCGACATCCCGCGGCGAGACCCGTGCCTCCACCAGCAACGTTTCGGAGGTTGGCACGATGCCGGCCACGACGGCGCCAGGCTGGACGAAGGCGCCGACCGTGTTCAGCTCCAGCGTGTTGACGATGCCGTCCACGGGAGACCGGATATCGGTGCGCGCGACCTTGTCGGTGGCTCCCCTTATGGTCTCATCCACCACCGAAAGGTCCGCCAGCGCCTGGGTAAGGTCGTCCAACGCCTCCTGCTGCAATTGCAGGCCGAGTTCCTCGACCTGAAGCTGAGCTTCCGTGATCGACGATTTGATCTTCTTTATCGTTTCGCCGGCAAGGTTCAGCTGGCCGTTGAGTTCGGTCTGTTCGCGCTCTACCCGGAGCTGCTCGGTCCTTGCCATCAGGCCTTTCTTGACCATCGCGTCGACGAGTTTTGCCTCCTGGTCGCTGACCGCCAGGTTCTTGGTAAGACGATCGGAATTGGCCTCCGCCTCGGCAAGTTCCTTCTCGCGCTGATCGAGGCGTGACTTGAGCACGGACAGCTTGTTGTCGAAGTTCCCGCGCCGGGCGATGAGCAGCTTCTGTTCATTGTCGCAGATTTGCGGAGCGACCGACTGGATGTCCTGCGGGCACGGAAATGGGCCCGAGAGATTGCCGGCCTGTTCGTATTTCAGCCTTGCTATGCGCACTTCCAGCGCGCGCGCCTTGGCCTGCTGCTCGCCAAGGCTGGACGTGTTGAGCGTGTTGTCCAGGCGGATGATGAGATCGTTCTTCTTGACGACCTGGCCGATCGTCACGGCGATTTCCTGAACCACACCGGCCTCGCTCGCCTGGATGATCTGGGTCTTGGAAGCAGGTATGACCTTGCCGTCGCCGCGTGCGATCTCATCGACTTCGGCAAAGGACGCCCAGGCGACAAAAACGACGAAGAGCGCTCCGATGATGAATATGGACGCCGACGCAAACAGCGGCGGCCGATCTTCCCTGGCAAGCATTTCCCACGCCCCAACGCATTGGATGCAGCAATAATTGTTTTGTCAGGCGCTTGTTTTCTGCAACGCCTGTATGACTTGGTCCTTCGGTCCGTCGGCAACGATTTTGCCCTGTTCGATAACGATCAGGCGGTCGGCCAGTTCAAGCATGCTGAACCGATGTGTGGAGACGATCAGCGTGGTGTCGCGGTCAAAGGCGACTTTGAGCTGCTTGATCAACTGGCGTTCGGAAGCAAGATCCATCGAGCCCGACGGCTCGTCCAGAAAGACGATTTTCGGTTTGGTCAGCAGCAGGCGCGCGATCGCCACCGTCTGCCTTTGGCCGCCGGAAAGATTGGTGCCGCGCTCGCCGACATTCATGTCGTAGCCGCGCGGGTGGCGTGAAACGAAATCATCGACGCCGGCAGCCTTTGCCGCTTCGATGATCTGTTCGTCTGTAGCCTCGGGGCATGCCATCAGGAGGTTCTCCTTGATGGTGCCCGAGAACAGGTCGCCGGCCTGCGCAACGATGCCGACCGCGGCGCGAACCTCGGACGGGTGATACTGGCGAATGTCGATCCCATCCAGCAGCAACTCACCGGAAGTCGGCAGGAAGAGCCGGCCGACCAGCCGACCCATCGTCGTCTTTCCCGATCCTATGCGGCCGATGATGCCGATCCGCTCACCCGGCTTGACCGAGAAATTCAGGCCGGTCAAAACTTCGTTTTCCGAGCCTGGATAGACAAACCCGACATTCCTGAACACCATCGCCCCCTTGCGGATGGGGCGGTTGACGAAGCCCACCGTGTCGGGTCGATCTTCCGGTTGAGCCATGATCGAATTCACCATCCTCAGCGAGAGCATGGCCTGGCGGAACCGGGACAACGTTATGGCGATCTGGCCGAGCGGCGCCACGGCCCTGCTCGCCAGCATCACCGTTCCTATGATTGCTCCTGTCGAAACATGCCCTTCCGAGAAGGCATAGGCGCCGGCCACGACCAGGGCGACGGTCACCAGCTGCTGTATGGACTGGGTGATGTTGCCCGCCGCCGCCGAAAGCTGCTTGATCTTCTCGGACGTGTTGGCGGCGTTCTTGGAGTGCTCTCCCCATTTCCGCAGCAGATACGCCTCGGCGCGCAGCGACTTGATGGTCTCCAGCGTCGAGATCGATTCGACCAGCAGGGCCTGGCGCTGCGATGCTTCGTTCATCGAGGCGGCGACGCGCTTGCCGATGCGGCGCTGGGTGACCAGGCCGACGATGACGGACATCACGAAGGCCAGCGCCGGTATGATCACCAGCCAGCCGCCTATTGCATAGATCACAAGGAGAAAGACGAAGACGAATGCCGTGTCGATGAACACGCTTATGGTGTTGGAGGTGAAGAACTCCCTGACGAACTCATATTGCGTGACCCTGTTTGCGTATTCGCCGGTCGAGCCGGGGCGCGCCGAAAGCGACGAGT
This sequence comes from Mesorhizobium sp. M7A.F.Ca.US.014.04.1.1, assembly GCF_003998745.1. NCBI lineage: Bacteria > Pseudomonadati > Pseudomonadota > Alphaproteobacteria > Hyphomicrobiales > Phyllobacteriaceae > Mesorhizobium > Mesorhizobium sp. M7A.F.Ca.US.014.04.1.1. The sequence goes on from NZ_RZRW01000338.1 coordinate 4,903, forward strand.
TCAGCACTTTTTCGAACAGCAGATAGGATATCCGCAGATCCGCCTTGCGCCCGGCATAGTCGATGAGGGAAGCCCTTGCCGTCTTCAAAAGCAGGTCGAACAGGATGACCGCACCGATGCCGAGAGCCAGGACCCACAGTGTCGATATCGCCTTGTTCGGCAGGATCCTGTCGTAGACGTTCATGGTGAAGATCGGCGAGGCTATGGCCAGCAGATTGATGAACACCGCCGCCAGGACGACTTTCGAGTAGGTGCGCCAGAAAGCGCCCATCGTCCCCGTAAGCCAATGTCTTCGCTCGATCCTGGCCGCCGAGCCGACCGACATGGTCTCGGCGGCATTGGCATAGGTGATCGAAAAGGAAGCGCCGCCGCTGATGTAGCTGGCGGCCAGTTCCGACCGGCCGATCGTGGTGCGGCCGTCTTCCTGGGGCGCGGTGATATACGCATCGCCTTCGCCTAGAGCCAGCAGGGCGACGGGCAATTGGCTGACGCGAAAGACGATGGCCGGCAGGTCGATACGCCCCCTGAGAAAATCGCGATGATTGAACTCGGTGACTTCCAGGCCGATGCGTTCGGCAAGGTGCCTGATGTCGTCGGCCGCAATTCGCGTGTCCGAGAGCGGCACGCCGGCAAACAGCACGGTCTCCGCGCTCGGCCTGCCGAGATATCCGGCAACGGCCGAGAAGCAGGCCTTGAACGCCTCCTTCGGGGAGAGGATGTTGGGTTGCTGGTTCACGATCTGCCCGTCAGGACGCTCGCTGGACCTTGTGCTGTCCTATTTCTTCCTCACCGGAGCGAGAATATCGAATGGCAGGTCGTTCTTCTGCTCCGATGGCGTCCGCGCATAGGTTTCTGTGTCCGCGGTTTCCGGTGCTGCGAACTCGGTGCGTGCATAGGCCGTCGCTTGCTTTGCCGGCTCGAGATTCATCGTTTTCAGCAACTGTCCGGTCGCGGCCAGGAGCCGGTACTGGGCAAACAGCGATGCGTAGGAAGCGGTATCCGCCAGCGTTGCCGTGTTGAACCGTGTATTCTGCGCATCGAGCACGTCGAGCAGCGAGCGCTGTCCGACCTTGAACTGCTCGCGATAGGAAGCAACCAGCTTCTCATTGGCAGCGGCTTGTTGCCTCAGGGTCTTTGCCAGATCGGCTTGCCGGAAACGGCGATCCCATGAGGTGCGAACGGCTTCCTCGATTTCGCGCTGGACCTGATGCAGCGCGAGACGCTGTTCACTGGTGCGGCGGATCTGTTCCTGCTCGTTGGCCTTGTCGATGCCACCGCGGTAGAGGTTCCAGCGCAGGACCACGCGCGCCTGCAGGTCGGTGGTGTCGCCATCGTCGCCGTCAATGTCGGTTCCTGCCCGGGCCCGACCTTCAGCGATGATGGAGGGGCCAAATTTTGCCCGCGCAGCGTCCACGAGGGAGGCCGCCGCGTCGATGTCGCTGTTGGCCATGTGTACGCGCGGATTGCTTTCCCGCGCCAACCCTATCGCGTCGTCGAGCGAGCGCGGGAGTGCGGCCGAAACATCGCCAGGCCTCGAAGGGCTGGTCAGTGGCTTTCCGACGGTTTTGAAGAAGCGGATCTT
>NZ_RZRW01000339.1:0-6478 GCF_003998745.1 Mesorhizobium sp. M7A.F.Ca.US.014.04.1.1
GGCACCGCCTCGCCGCCGATCTGGTTCAAAACGCCATCGCGCTTGAAGCGGGCCAGATAGGCCTCGGCCTTTTTCAGATTGCCTTGCAGGTCGGACATGTCGGGTTCCGTCACTTGCCGCGCAGCCGCGGGTGGATTGCGTTTTTCTTCCAGCTGAGCACCGGGTCGATTTCCCGGATTTCGAGCGACAGGGCGAAATGCGGGGTCTCGAACAGGGTGGCAAGGTATTCGCTCACCGCCGCGAAGACAGCCTCGCCGGTCCGCTTCTTCTCGTCCGGGCTGCGGCCGGTGCCGATGCGAAACGACATGTCGAGAAAAGCGTTTTCCGGCAGGCTGTCGGCCATCGCGTAGGCCTCGGCGCGAAAGGCCCGCACCCGCACGGCGCCGGTCTCGAACAGCCCGGTGTCCAGCACTGTGCGCAACACCAGCGCGCACAATTCGTCCATATCGACCTTGGCATCGAGATTGGCCGAATACTCGATGGAGAAGTGAGGCACGGCGCTTCGTTTCCCTGGGTTATTGCTTTGTTGTAGTTAACGCGTTAATTACATGCCGCATCCGCGAAGTCAAGTCTTGCATCGGCCTTGGCGCAACGATACGGGATGGCAGGAACGGGCCCCGGCTGGCGGATTCGGCCGAGGGAAGGCCTGTTTCGATCGCAAGCGTGGGAGGCTCTTTTTTGCTGCCTGAAAATACCCGTCGTTCCCTGCCGATGGCGCTGCTTCATGCCCGCGAAGCGGTGATGGCGCGGTTTCGGCCGATGCTTGCGGCGCATGACGTGACCGAACAGCAATGGCGCGTGCTGCGTGTGCTCAGCGAAGCCGGCCCGGTCGAGGCGACGGAACTTGCCGATCGCGCCTCGGTTTTGCCGCCCAGCCTGACGCGCATCATCAAGGCGCTCGAGGGACGCAAATTCATCACCCGCAACAAGGCCGAAGGCGACGGCCGCCGCGTCGTGCTGACCATTGCGCCTGCCGGCTCCGCCCTGATCGACGCCCTGTCGCCCGAGCGTCGCGTCATCTATGACGACATCGAACAGCGTTTTGGGCATGAGAAGCTGGAGCAGCTCCTCGACCTCTTGGAGAGCTTGATCGACGGCGAGAGCTGAGCGGTCGGTCCTGGCCGTTTCGTCCAGGCTCACCCGCCAAAGCTGCCCAACCGTGTCGGCTGCGTATAATTCCGGTCGACATAGAGCAGGGCCGAGCCGCCGCTGCCGTGCCGGACATCGATGACGCGGCCGATCATGACATTGTGCGTGCCGACGACATGCACGGTCTCGATCTCGCAATCGAAGTTGACGATCGCATCCGACAGCGCCGGCGTGCCGGAGGTCAGCGTCTGCCAGCGCGCCGAGGCGTAGCGCGCCTCCATGTCCCTGGTCGCGCCGGCGAACTTTCCCGCCAGATGCATGTGGTCATGCGTCAGCACGTTGACGCAGAAGCGCCGGTTGGACAGGAACATGGCGGCCTGGGTCGAGCGCCCGTTCATGCACACGAGCAGCGTCGGCGGCTCGTCCGAGACGCTGCACATGGCGGTGGCGGTGAAGCCGCCGCGTCCTGCCGGCCCGTCTGTGGTGACGATGTTGACCGGCGCGCAGACCCTCGCCATGGCGTCGCGGAAATCGGCTTTCGAAATCTGCGTGGCCATGTGATTTCACTCGGCCGTTGAGACAAGCGGATTGAACCAGGTATCGCCGGTCCAGCCATTCTCGTCATAATCGGCCATGCAGGTGTCGACCAGCTCTTCCATCGCCTTCAGCCGCCCGCCGCGCTCGGCGCCTTTCAGCACCTGCAGCCGTACCTCTTCCGGCGCACCGGCATAGTTGAGCTCATAGAGCCCGTGGCGGCCGCCGAACTCGGTGCCGGTCGCATCCCACAACAGCTTCATGATCTTGATGCGTTCGATGTGGCCCATATCGTTGGAGCCGCGCACATATTGCGCCAGATATTTGTCGATCTCGGGGTTGTTGAAGTCGCGCACCGACGACGGCAGGTAGATCAGCCCCGAGGCGATCACCCGGCGCACGGTGTCGATGACGCGCGGATAGGCTTCCGACATGAAGGTGCGGTAGGCAAGGGCGGCTTCGAGGTTGGGCAGGACGGCGCCATTCGCCCATGGGATCGGGTTGTAGGCCATGGCGTTGGAAAAGCTCCAGAACATGTGCCTGAGCGCAATGACCTCGCCCAGTGCCGCCTGGTTGCCGCGGAAAGCATCGCCGCCCGTGGCGCGCAGCGCCTTGGCCAGCAGGCCGGCGAGAAAGTCGAGCTTGACGGCGAAACGCGTGCAGCCCTGGAAGCAGTAGCCATGCATGAAGCCGGAGGCCGGATGGAAGGACAGGATTTTTTGCGCATCGCGCAGCACCAGCACGTCCTCCCAGGGGATGAAGACATTGTCGAGCACCAGGATCGCGTCGTTCTCGTCGAAGCGCGACGACAGCGGATAGTCGAAGGGTGCCGCCACCGTGTTGGCCGTCTGCTCGTAGGAGACGCGGCAGAACATCTTTATCCCCGGCGCATTCATCGGCACGATGAACATCACCGACAGCGACGGATCCTCGGTCACCGTCGCCGACCCTTGCGCCAGGAAATTGTAGTGCGTCAGCGCCGAGGACGTCGCCACCACCTTGGCGCCGGACACGTAGATGCCGGCGTCCGTCTCCCTGTTGATGTGGACGAAGACATCCTTCACCTGTTCGGCCGGCTTGTGGCGGTCGATCGGCGGGTTGACGATGGCGTGGTTCATGAACAACGCGGCTTCCTGCGCGCGTTTGTGCCAGGACAGGGCATTGTCCTTGAACGGCCCGTACCAGTCGGCATTGGCGCCGAGCGTGTTCATCAGCGCCGCCTTGTAGTCGGGCGTGCGGCCCATCCAGCCATAGGACATGCGCGACCACTCCGCGATCGCCGTCTGCTGGGCAACAAGCTCGGCGGAAGACTTGGCAACGCGGAAATATTTGTGGGTGTAGCCGCCCGAGCCGGTGTCGGTTGGTGACGTCAGCGCGTCCCGCCGCTTTGGATCATGCAGGGCGTCGTAGAGGCGCGCCAGCGACCGCGCCGAATTGCGCATCGCCGGATGCGTGGTGACGTCGGCAATGCGTTCGCCGTTGATATAGACCTCGCGGCGATCGCGCAGGCTCTCCAGATACTCGGCCCCGGTGAATGGGCGTGCCTTATCGGTGCGGAAGTCTTCTGATCGCATGATGGTCCTCCTCTTAAGCCGTAACCCTAGCGCCCTGGGCATCGATCGGTTATGGACGGAACGGCAAAACCGATTGGACTTTTTCCGGCGTCATGAGCCAGAGATCCATCCCCGACTTCTTCGTCTATGGCGAGCCGGTGCGGCCGCTCGATGTCGGTTTTCTGCATGTCGAGACGGTGCTTGCGCGCGGCAATATCCATCTTGGTGAGGTCGCCGCGCACAAGCACCCGCAGATGGGTCAGATCACCTTCTGGACCAGCGGCTCCGGTACCTACCGCATCGAAGACCGATCCTGGGACTTTTCGGCGCCTGCCGTGAGTTTCGTGCCGAGCACTATCGTGCACGGCTTCTCGATCGGCCCCGGCACCGACGCCATCGTCGTCTCGGTCGCCGACGGCGCGCTTGCGGCCATCGCGGCTCACAGCCTGCTGCCGCTGGACCGGCCGGTCTTTGCCGACGGCATGCCGCAGCACGCAGCGTGGGCCAGATTGGCGGCGGTGCTGGAGATGATCGCCGCCGAATACGCCGAGGCGCAAGCCGGCAAAGACAGGGTCCTGCAGGCGCTGATCGCCGTCGCGCTCTCCCACATCGCGCGCCTCAGTCCCGAGACAAAGGATGCCACGGCGTCTTCTGATGCCTCACTGGCGTTGGGGCTGCGCCGGCTCGCCGATGCGCATTTCCGCGACAACTGGCCTGTTGATCGCTACGTCGAGGCGCTGGCCACGACGCCGCATCTTCTCGACAAGGCCAGCCGCGCGGTGCTGGGCAGCGGCGTCAAACGCGTCGTCGGTGAGCGACGGCTGCTGGAGGCCAAGCGGCTGCTGTTGTTCACCGTACGCTCGGTCGAGGACATCGCCTACGAGATCGGCTTCGACGACCCGGCGTATTTTTCACGATTCTTTCGCGCGCGGGTCGGCGAAGCGCCCGCGTCCTGGCGGCGGAAACAGTTGCAGGGTCATTGATGGGTGACCATGGATGCGGACCTTGGCGCGCCGTTCCGGCGCGAGCCCGCTTCCGCCAGGGCGTTGGCTTCCCGACCGGCCATGATGCAGCCACAGCCACTTTTTCGTGAAGCTGAACGGGTTGATCCGCTCGCCTGTCTGCCTAGGTAGAAAGGAGCGGCGGGCGCCACGCAAAATCTGACAATCGGGCAAATCTGACAGTCGGCATGATATTTTCCTGCATTCGAAAGCTTGGCCTCGCTGCTCTCTGTGTCGCCATCCAGTCTTCCTGCGTCGTTCCCGACGACACGTCGCGTATCGCCAAGGTTGATCCAACGGCGGCGGCTGCCCGCAAGGAGATGGTCGGCCTCAGCGAAGCCGATGTTCGAATGTGCGACGGGGTTCCGACCGCCACCGCCGACGCCGGCCAATCGGGCCAGATCTGGACCTACAAGCGCATCGTCCAGCGCGGCAATCTCAGCATTGTGGTTCCGACGTTGGCGGTCGGCGCGATCCCGGCGGTCGGCGGCTCCGTCAATGTCGCTCCCGGCGGCTATTGCGATACGCAAATTCGCATGGTCGATGGCCGCGTCGCCGAAGTTGCCTATGCCGGCGACAACAATTTGCCGAACAGGCGCGACGCGCTTTGTGTCAGCACGGTGGACGCCTGTGTGACCTATGCCCGCCAACTCGGCCAGAGGCCGGCGGCCAAATAGCCGGCGGCAGCGAAACGGCGATGGCAGGTCATGCAAATGTCATTGAGGGCTTGACTGACCCGCCGGACCGAATACGCTAGCGCAAAATACCGGCTCTGATTGCCGGGCGGCAAAAATGCCTCGTATGCCTCGCCCTTCCGGCGCAGGCTGCGAGGCATTGTCATTTCTGGGGTCCTGTTTGAAACGGCGCATCGAGATCGGCATCCTGTATTCCCGCTCGGGGAGCTATCAGCTCGTCTCCGATGCGTGCCGCATCGGCGCCATGCGCGCCATAGCCGACATCAACGCCGATCGCAGCTCAGGCATCGAACTGGTGCCGGTGGAGCGCGATCCGCAAAGCAATGCGGACCGCTACGCAACGCTTTGCGAAGATATCTTCAAGACCAGCAGCGCACGCCATGTCATCGGCTGCGTCACCTCCTGGAGCCGCAAGGAAACCATTCCGGTCTTGGAGAAAGCCGGCGGCATGCTCTGGTACGCCTGCCCCTATGAGGGCTTCGAAGCCAATGAGCATGTCGTCTACATGCACGCCTGCCCCAACCAGCATCTGGTGCCGCTGATGGCGCATGTCGTGCCGCGTTTCGGCGCCAACGGCTTCCTGCTCGGCTCGAACTACATCTGGGGCTGGGAGATGAATCGCGTCGCGCGCGACCTGATCGCGGATGCCGGCGGCAAGGTGCTGGGCGAACGCTATCTGCGCATCGGCGAGACCGACGTGTCGCGGCTGATCGCGGAGATCCGCGCCACGCGGCCGAACTTCATCCTCAACAATTTGATCGGCACCTCGTCCTACGCCTTCCTCGCGGCCTATCGCGACCTGGGTCACGAGGATGCCGCCTTCAGTCCCGGGACTTGCCCCGTCATCTCCTGCAACCTGACCGAAGGTGAGCTGCCGGCGATCGGTGAATCCGGCAAGGGACATCTGTCGGTCGGGCCGTATTTCGCGCCGCGCCCGGCTGCCTTTGCCTCATCCTTCGAGGCCTCCGCCTATGCCTCGGTGCAGGTGATGGCCGACGTGCTCTCCAGCAATCCCGACGCCGGTCCGGCGGAATTCTCCAAAGCCTTCGCCGAACGCCGCTTCTCCACCCGGCTCGGTCCGATCGCCATCGACGCCCACTCGCAGCACGCGACACTGCCGGTGATCATCGGGCGCATCGCGGACGGCTTCTTCGAGGTCGTCAGCCGCGAAGACGAAGTCGCGCCGGATCCGTATCTGTCGCGCTACGACCCGGCAAAAACATTCGGCCGCCCGCGCCTGAGGGTGGTGTCGTGACCAGAGCCCCACGCATCCCCAATCTCGGCGGCGCCAGGGCGTTTATCCTGCATCGCCCACATCCGACGGTGCAGGCGATCACCAGGCAATTGTCGGCCATCGGGCTGATCACGCTGGATTGCTGGCCGGAACTGCCGCCCGAGACGCTGGCCGCCGATTTCGTCTTCTTCGACGCCGATCTCGGCTTTGACGAGCAGTTTCCGTGGAAGCCGGGCGAGGCACCGATGCCGCTGGTGGCGCTGATCGGTTCCGAGGCGCCGGGCCGCATCGAATGGGCGCTGTCGCATAAGGCCGATGCGCAGCTGCTGAAGCCGGTCGGCAATGCCGGCGTCTACAGCGCGCTGCTGATCG
>NZ_RZRW01000340.1:0-6456 GCF_003998745.1 Mesorhizobium sp. M7A.F.Ca.US.014.04.1.1
GTCCACCCGCTGCCGACGACCAGCAGGATGCCACAGACCGCCAGTGTGTTGGGGAATTGCCCGAACACCAGCAGGCCCGAAATGACCGCCCAGACGGTGAAGCAATAGTAGAACGGCGCCACGGCGCTGGTCGGTCCGACGCGATAGGCCATGAAGATGAAGAAGTGGCCGAAGATCAGGAAAAATCCAGCACCTGCCATCAGCAGCAGGTGATGCGCCCCGGGCATGACCCAGCGCTCGGAAACAAGATGCGCGGCGCCGGCGCCGATCAGCACCACCACGACGGCGGAAATCGCCACGATCATCCCCGGCACCTCGGCCGAGACCCGCCGGCCGGCTAGGTCGCGCGCCGCTGCAAGGGCTGCGTTGCCGAGCGCCAGCAGGGCATAGACCGAAATGCCTTGCATGGTCGGCTGCGCCACCATCAGCGCGCCGACGAAGCCGAGCCCGATCAGCGCCATGCGCCGGCCGCCGATCCGCTCGCCAAACAGGATCGAGGAGCCAACCAGCATCAAGAGCGGCGTGATCTGGCCGAGCGCGGTGGAATCGGCGATCTGCATGTTGGCGAGCGCGACCACATAGCAAAGGATCGCCGCCAGCTCGAGCACGTTCCGGCTCAGGACGCGCTTGTCGAAGATCAGCGGGATCTGCTTGCCGTAGCCCAGCGCGAACAGCAGCGGGAAGCCCCAGAGGGCCGCCGCGGCACCCCGCAGAAACAGCACCTCATAAGACGGCAGGCCCGCCGTCGCGAGCTTCATCATTGTATCGTTGACGAGATACGACCCCGTCGAGACGATCATGAACAGCGGGCCGCGGATAGAGACAGGGATGAAATGCATCCGGCCACAAGATCAGAGGCGGATGGCGGCGGCAATGGTCCATGGCCTGGCCATGATTCAGACAGGGCCGGGCAAGCAAGCCGGCGCTTTCGCGGCCTCGATCGGTCGGCCCGCTACCCCTTCATTTTGCCCGGAGCCTTCCTATATCAGCGCCACATCCCCGCAATCGGATCGATGGTTCGGACTGAGTGAGACGGCACCCGGCCAAAAGACGCTTGTGTTTTTTGGCCTTTGTCGCTAATCGCCCCGCATTCGACTGAACTGAAGGTCTTCGACCGAACTGAAGATCCGGGCCGTCCAAGGAAAGAGACAATGGCAAAAGGTAAATTCGAGCGTAACAAGCCTCACGTGAACATCGGCACGATTGGCCACGTCGACCATGGCAAGACGTCGCTGACGGCGGCGATCACCAAGTATTTTGGCGAATACAAGCGCTACGACCAGATCGACGCTGCCCCTGAAGAGAAGGCGCGCGGCATCACGATCTCGACGGCTCACGTCGAATACGAGACGGCCAACCGCCACTACGCTCACGTCGACTGCCCCGGCCACGCCGACTATGTGAAGAACATGATCACCGGCGCCGCGCAGATGGACGGCGCGATCCTGGTCGTGTCGGCTGCCGACGGCCCGATGCCGCAGACCCGCGAGCACATCCTGCTGGCCCGTCAGGTCGGCGTGCCGTCGATCGTGGTGTTCCTGAACAAGGTCGACCAGGTCGACGACGCCGAGCTGCTCGAACTGGTCGAGCTCGAGGTTCGCGAGCTTCTGACCAAGAACGAATTCCCCGGCGACGACATTCCGATCGTCAAGGGTTCGGCTCTGGCTGCTCTCGAAGACTCGGACAAGAAGATCGGTGAAGACGCGATCCGCGAGCTGATGGCTGCGGTCGATGCTTACATCCCGACGCCGGTTCGTCCGCTCGACAAGCCGTTCCTGATGCCGATCGAAGACGTGTTCTCGATCTCGGGCCGCGGCACGGTCGTGACCGGCCGCGTCGAGCGCGGCGTGGTCAAGGTCGGCGAGGAGCTGGAAATCATCGGCATCCGTCCGACGACCAAGACGACCTGCACGGGCGTGGAAATGTTCCGCAAGCTGCTCGATCAGGGCCAGGCTGGCGACAACATCGGCGCGCTGCTGCGCGGCGTTGATCGTGAAGGTGTCGAGCGCGGCCAGGTTCTGGCCAAGCCGGGCACGGTGAAGCCGCACAAGAAGTTCGTGGCCGAAGCCTACATCCTGACCAAGGACGAAGGTGGCCGTCACACGCCGTTCTTCACCAACTACCGTCCGCAGTTCTACTTCCGCACGACCGACGTGACCGGCATCGTGTCGCTGCCGGAAGGCACCGAGATGGTGATGCCGGGCGACAACATCACGGTCGATGTCGAGCTGATCGTGCCGATCGCCATGGAAGAGAAGCTGCGCTTCGCTATCCGTGAAGGCGGCCGCACCGTCGGTGCCGGCATCGTCGTCACCATCAAAGAGTAATTTGGACTTAAACCGATCTGTCGCGGGCGCGGGAGTTGCCCGCGCCGCGCCAGAACAAGGAAGTGACGCATGAACGGACAGAATATCCGCATCCGCCTTAAGGCGTTTGACCACCGCGTGCTCGACGCCTCGACGAAGGAAATCGTGTCGACGGCCAAGCGTACCGGTGCAAACGTCCGCGGCCCCATTCCGCTGCCGACGCGGATCGAAAAGTTCACGGTCAACCGGTCGCCTCACGTCGACAAGAAGAGCCGCGAGCAGTTCGAGATGCGCACGCACAAGCGTCTGCTCGACATCGTCGATCCGACCCCGCAGACGGTCGATGCTTTGATGAAGCTCGATCTGGCCGCCGGCGTCGACGTCGAGATCAAGCTCTAAGGGAATGAGAGCGCGGTAAGGGGCGGTGCCCCTGGCCCGGAACTCTAAAGGAATTGAACCGATGCGTTCAGGTGTGATTGCAAAGAAGGTGGGAATGACCCGCATCTATAACGATGCCGGGGAACATGTTCCCGTCACCGTTCTCCTGATGGAGAACTGCCAGGTCGTGGCCCAGCGCACGCAAGAGAAGAATGGCTACACCGCCGTTCAGCTCGGCGTTGGCCTTGCCAAGGTGAAGAACACGTCGAAGGCGATGCGCGGCCATTTCGCGACCGCTTCCGTCGAGCCGAAGGCGAAGGTCGCCGAGTTCCGCGTCTCCGCCGACAACATGATCGATGTCGGCGCCGAGATCACCGTCGAGCACTTCGTCGCCGGCCAGAAGGTCGATGTGACGGGCACGACGATCGGCAAGGGCTTTCAGGGCGTCATCAAGCGCCACCACATGGGCGGTGGCCGTGCAACGCACGGTAACTCGGTTTCGCACCGTACGCACGGTTCGACCGGCCAGCGCCAGGACCCGGGCAAGGTGTTCAAGGGCAAGCATATGGCTGGCCACATGGGCGACACCCGCGTCACCACGCAGAATGTCGAGATCGTATCGACCGACGCCGACCGCGGCCTGATCCTGATCCGCGGTGCGGTTCCCGGATCGAAGGGCGCCTGGATCCTGGTTCGCGATGCGGCCAAGGTGGCACTGCCGGCCAATGCGCCGAAGCCTGCCGCGATCCGCGCCGTTGCTGCCGAAAGTGGCGCCAAGAACGAGGCTCCGGCCACAGAGGGAGCGGAATAATGGATCTCAAGATCACAACGCTGGGCGGCAAGGACGCCGGCAAGGTGGAACTCTCCGACGAGATTTTCGGCCTTGATCCGCGCGAAGACATCCTGCAGCGCGTCGTGCGCTGGCAGCTTGCCAAGAAGCAGCAGGGCACGCACAAGACCAAGGGTCGCGCCGAGATCGCGCGCACCGGCGCCAAGATGTACAAGCAGAAGGGTACGGGCCGCGCCCGTCACCATTCGGCACGCGCTCCGCAGTTCCGCGGCGGCGGCAAGGCCCACGGCCCGGTCGTTCGCAGCCACGAGCACGAACTGCCGAAGAAGGTTCGCGCTCTCGGCCTCAAGCATGCTCTCTCGGCCAAGGCCAAGAGCGCGTCGATCATCATCATCGACGAGCTGAAGCTGACCGAGGCCAAGACGAAGGCGCTGATCGCGAATTTCGCGACGCTGGGCCTGACCAATGCTTTGCTGATCGGCGGCGCCGAGCTTGACAAGAACTTCAAGCTGGCGGCGACGAACATCCCCAACATCGACGTGCTGCCCATCCAGGGCATCAACGTCTACGACATTCTGCGCCGCGGCACGCTGGTCCTTTCGAAGGCCGCCGTCGAGGCTCTCGAGGAGCGTTTTAAATGACCGACCTTCGTCATTACGACGTGATCGTCTCGCCGGCGATCACCGAAAAGTCGACCATGGCCTCCGAGCAGAACAAGGTCGTCTTCAACGTCGCCAAGAAGGCGTCGAAGCCGGAAATCAAGGCCGCCGTCGAAGCGCTGTTCGGCGTCAAGGTGATGGCCGTGAACACGCTTGTCCGCAAGGGCAAGATCAAGCGCTTCCGTGGCACGGTTGGCCGCCAGAGCGACGTCAAGAAGGCGGTTGTGACGCTGGCCGATGGCCAGTCGATCGACGTCGCGACGGGTCTCTGAGCAAGGCCGCGAGGACAGAACAATGGCACTGAAAAAATTCAACCCGGTAACGCCCAGCACCCGTCAGCTGGTCATCGTCGACCGCTCGGGCCTCTACAAGGGCAAGCCCGTCAAGGGTCTGACCGAAGGCCTGACCAAGTCGGGCGGCCGCAACAATCACGGTCGCATCACCGCCCGCTTCATCGGCGGTGGTCACAAGCGTTCGTACCGCATCATCGACTTCAAGCGCCGCAAGTTCGACGTCGTCGGCACGGTCGAGCGCATTGAGTACGATCCGAACCGCACCGCCTTCATCGCGCTGATCAAGTATGAGGATGGCGAGCTGTCCTACATCATCGCTCCGCAGCGTCTGGCTCCCGGCGACAAGATCGTGTCCGGTGAATCGGTCGACGTGAAGCCGGGCAATGCGATGCCGCTGGCTTCGATGCCGGTCGGCACCATCGTCCACAACATCGAGCTGAAGCCGGGCAAGGGCGCTCAGGTCGCCCGTTCGGCAGGTGGTTACGGTCAGCTGGTCGGTCGTGACCAGGGCATGGCGATCCTGCGCCTCAATTCGGGCGAGCAGCGTGTCGTTCACGGCTCCTGCATGGCCACTGTTGGCGCCGTGTCCAATCCGGACCACGGCAACATCAATGACGGCAAGGCCGGTCGCACGGTCTGGCGTGGCAAGCGCCCGCACAATCGCGGCGTGACCATGAACCCGGTCGACCATCCGCACGGCGGCGGCGAAGGCCGCACATCGGGTGGCCGCCATCCGGTTTCGCCCTGGGGCAAGCCGACCAAGGGCAAGAAGACGCGGTCCAACAAGGCGACCGACAAGTTCATCCTGCGCTCGCGCCATCAGCGCAAGAGCTAAGAAGAGGTAACGCCAAGTGACTCGTTCGATTTGGAAAGGCCCCTTCATTGACGGCTACCTTCTCAAGAAGGTGGACAAGGTTCGTGAAGGTGGTCGCAATGAGGTGATCAAGATGTGGAGCCGTCGCTCCACCATCCTGCCGCAGTTCGTCGGCTTCACCTTCGGTGTCTACAACGGCCAGAAGCATGTTCCCGTCTCGGTGAACGAGGACATGGTCGGTCACAAGTTCGGTGAATTCGCTCCGACCCGGACCTATTACGGTCACGGCGCGGATAAGAAGGCGAAGAGGAAATAATCATGGGCAAGGCCAAAGCTCCGCGCAGGCTTGCTGATAACGAAGCGCGCGCCGTATTGCGCACGATCCGTATCAGCCCGCAGAAGCTGAACCTGGTTGCCGCGCTGATCCGCGGCAAGAAGGTCGCGACAGCGCTTTCCGATCTCGAATTCTCGGCCAAGCGGATTTCCGGCACGGTCAAGAAGACGCTGGAATCGGCAATCGCCAACGCGGAAAACAACCACGACCTGGATGTCGATGCGCTGATCGTGGCGGAAGCCTATGTCGGCAAGTCGATCGTCATGAAGCGGTTCCATGCCCGTGGCCGCGGTCGCGCCAGCCGTATCGAGAAGCCGTTCTCGCACCTCACGATCGTCGTTCGTGAAGTCGAAGAAAAAGGGGAGGCCGCATAATGGGCCAGAAAGTCAATCCGATCGGTCTTCGCCTCGGCATCAACCGCACCTGGGATTCGCGCTGGTTCGCGAACACCGGCGAGTACGGCAAGCTGCTGCATGAGGACATCAAGATCCGCAAGTATCTCGAGAAGGAGCTCAAGCAGGCTGCCATCTCGAAGGTCGTGATCGAGCGTCCGCACAAGAAGTGCCGCGTCACCATCCATGCCGCGCGCCCGGGTCTGATCATCGGCAAGAAGGGCGCCGACATCGAGAAGCTTCGCAAGAAGCTGATGGAGATGACGAAGTCCGAGACGCACCTCAACATCGTTGAAGTGCGCAAGCCGGAGATCGACGCGACCCTGGTCGCCCAGTCGATCGCCCAGCAGCTCGAGCGTCGTATCGCGTTCCGCCGCGCCATGAAGCGTGCCGTTCAGTCGGCGATGCGCCTCGGTGCCGAAGGCATCCGCATCAACTGCGCCGGCCGCCTCGGCGGCGCTGAGATCGCGCGTATGGAATGGTATCGCGA
>NZ_RZRW01000034.1:0-19862 GCF_003998745.1 Mesorhizobium sp. M7A.F.Ca.US.014.04.1.1
GCGCCCAAGGGCGCCCGCGCAAGAAGCGTCGCGTCTAAGCATTTACCGAACGCCGCGCGAGCGCCCTTGGGCGCTCCTCCGCGGCATTCCAGGTCGCCCGCCACGATTGGATGGTGGCGGGTCAACGGAAGGAAAGCATCATGATCCAGAAAAATTGGCAGGAACTGATCAAGCCGAACAAGATCGAGTTCTCGTCGAAGAAGAAGACGCTGACCACGCTGGTCGCCGAGCCTCTCGAGCGTGGCTTTGGCCTGACGCTGGGCAACGCGCTGCGCCGCGTGCTTCTGTCTTCGCTGCGCGGTGCGGCTGTTACCGCCGTGCAGATCGACGGCGTTCTACATGAATTCTCGTCCATCGCCGGTGTGCGCGAGGACGTGACCGACATCGTCTTGAATATCAAGGAAATCGCCATCCGCATGGAAGGCGATGGTCCCAAGCGCATGGTCGTTCGCAAGCAGGGACCGGGTGCGGTTCTTGCCGGCGACATCCAGACGGTTGGCGACGTCGAGATCCTCAACCCCGACCACGTCATCTGCACGCTGGACGAAGGCGCTGAAATCCGCATGGAATTCACCGTCGACACCGGCAAGGGTTACGTGCCGGCCGACCGCAACCGCGCCGAAGACGCGCCGATCGGCCTCATCCCGGTCGACAGCCTTTATTCGCCGGTCAAGAAGGTCTCCTACAAGGTCGAGAACACCCGCGAGGGCCAGGTTCTCGACTATGACAAGCTGACCATGACGATCGAGACCGACGGTTCGATCACCGGCGAGGACGCAGTGGCTTTCGCCGCCCGCATCCTGCAGGACCAGCTCGGCCTGTTCGTCAACTTCGACGAGCCGCAGAAGGAAGTCGCTGCCGAGGCCGTCACCGAGCTCGCCTTCAACCCGGCGCTGCTCAAGAAGGTCGACGAACTCGAGCTTTCGGTGCGTTCGGCCAACTGCCTGAAGAACGACAACATCGTCTATATCGGCGACCTGATCCAGAAGACCGAAGCCGAGATGCTGCGCACCCCGAACTTCGGCCGCAAGTCGCTGAACGAGATCAAGGAAGTTCTGGCGGCGATGGGCCTGCACCTCGGCATGGAAGTGCCGGACTGGCCGCCGGAAAACATCGAAGACCTCGCTAAGCGTTACGAAGACCAATATTGAGCATGAATTCCAAGGATCGGCGGCGTGGGCCGCTCGATCCGACGGTCATGCGGAAAACCATCAGAGGCCGCGGCCTCTTGAACAACTGAAGAAGGAAAAGAGCCATGCGCCACGGTTTCAAAGGCCGCCGCTTCGCCCGAAGCATTAGCCATCGCAAGTCGATGTTCGCCAACCTCGCCGTGTCGCTGCTCGAGCACGAGCAGATCGTCACAACCTTGCCGAAGGCGAAGGACCTGCGTCCGATCGTCGAGAAGCTGGTGACGCTCGGCAAGCGTGGCGACCTGCACGCCCGCCGCCAGGTCATTGCCCAGATCGGCAATGAAGGCGTCGTCAAGCGTCTGTTCGACACCATCGCGCCGCGGTACTCCAACCGCAATGGCGGCTATCTGCGCATCATGAAGGCGGGCTTCCGTCACGGTGACAACGCCGCCATGGCTGTCATCGAGTTCGTCGATCGCGACGTCTCGGCCAAGGGCGCCGGCGACCGCGCTCGCATCGAGGCCGAAAGCGCTGATGCGGACGCCGCAGCCGCATAAGGCTCGGTTTTCCCAAATGAGTTCAAAGGGGCCTGCGGGCCCCTTTTTGTTTTCTGAAAGCAGCAAACCGCGCCGGAATCCGATTTCCGGGCATGCCCCTGGGGTTTTGGCCCAAAATAGTCGGATTTCAGCGGCTTAGCCTTTCATTTTGCACAATCGTCGGGACAATGCCCCCGAACTTGCCTTGGAGGATTCGCGAATGCGCGCCAGAAGACTGCCCTTTGTTCTGCTTTTCGCCATCATGGCGTTTGCGGCCGCACCGGTGGTCAGGCAGGCATTGGCCGAGGAGACCAAGACCGATCCCGGCCTGTCCGATGTGCTGACCGACCTGCTGCATGGCGTCGAGGGCGAGAACGCGACGTCCGGTCCCGACAAGCGCGTGCCGTTCGGCCGCGAGGAGGTGCAGCTGTCGTTTGCGCCGCTGGTCAAGCAGACGGCGCCGGCGGTGGTCAACGTCTATGCCTCGCAGACCGCCAAGGTGACATCGCCTTTCGACGGTGATCCGTTCTTCGAGGAATTCTTCGGCCGCTCGCAGCCGCGTGCGCAGTCTTCACTGGGTTCCGGCGTGCTGGTCGATCCGACCGGCGTCGTGGTCACCAATTACCACGTCATCAAGGATGCCGACCGGGTCAAGGTGGCGACCGCTGATGGGCGTGAGTTCGACAGCAAGGTGCTGCTCAAGGACGAGACTCTCGACCTTGCCGTGCTCAAGATCACCTCGGACAAGCCGTTTCCGGTCATTGCCATCGGCGATTCCGACGCGCTCGAGGTCGGCGACCTGCTGCTGGCCATCGGCAACCCTTTCGGCGTCGGCCAGACCACCACCAGCGGCATCGTCTCGGCACTGGCCCGCAGCCATATCGGCGTCTCCGATTCCAGCTTCTTCATCCAGACCGACGCCGCCATCAATCCCGGCAATTCCGGCGGCGCGCTGATCAACATGGGCGGCCAGCTGGTCGGCATCAACACGGCCATCTACAGCCGCAGCGGTGGTTCGATCGGCATCGGCTTCGCCATTCCCTCGAACATGGTTCGCGCCTTTGCCGACGCGGCCAAGGCCGGGCTCGACTTCTTCGAACGGCCCTATATCGGCGCCGAGTTCGAAGCGGTGACGCCGCAGATCGCAGAATCGCTCGGCATGGAGAAGCCGACCGGTGCGCTGGTCTCGTCGGTCGAGGCGACCGGACCGGCCGCCAAGGCAGGGCTCAAGCCCGGCGACGTGGTGCTGCAGCTCAACGGCAAGCCGGTCGAGAGCATCGAAGCGCTGGACTACCGGATGGCGACGCTGTCGATCGGCACCACCGCCAATTTCGCGGTTCTGACCAAGGGCCAGCAGGCGGCGATGGATATCGCGCTGGAGCGTGCTCCGGAAGGCATGAAGGCTGCCGAGGTGACGCTGCATGGCCGCAGCCCGTTCTCGGGCGCCAAGGTCGCGGAGCTGTCGCCCCGGCTCGCGCAGCGGCTTGGCCTGCGCACGGACATCAAGGGCGTCACCGTGGTCGACATCAACCGCGATTCACCGGCCGCCGATTTCGGCTTCCAGCCGGGCGACATCGTGCGCGAGGTGAACGGCACCACCATCGATACCGCAGCGACCCTGGAGCTGGCGGCCAAGACGGATACGCGCTGGTGGCGCTTTACGGTCGAGCGCGGCGGGCAGATACTGCGTCAGGTGTTGCGTTATTAGGGCTGGGTTCCGTGCATTCGGGCTCATGCTCCAACGAAAAAGAAGTGCATGGCCGATCTGTTCAGCGTCGATGAACCGGAAAAGACGCCGCCTGGGCGGCCGCTGGCCGACAGGCTGCGGCCGAGGAACCTTGGCGAGGTCGTCGGCCAGGAGCATCTGACGGGGCCTGACGGCGCGCTGACCCGGTTGATCGGTTCCGGCTCGCTCGGCTCGATGATTTTCTGGGGGCCGCCCGGCACCGGCAAGACCACCGTGGCGCGGTTGCTCGCCGGTGAAACGAGTCTCGCCTTCGAGCAGATATCGGCTGTCTTTTCCGGCGTCGCCGACCTGAAAAAGGTGTTCGAATCAGCCAAATTGCGCCGTGCCAATGGCCGCCAGACCTTGCTGTTCGTCGACGAGATCCATCGCTTCAACCGCGCGCAGCAGGACAGTTTCCTCCCGGTCATGGAGGACGGGACAGTCGTGCTGGTTGGCGCCACGACCGAAAACCCGTCCTTCGAACTGAATGCCGCTTTGTTGTCACGCGCGCGCGTTCTGGTCTTCCATTCGCTTGGCGAGGAGAGCATCTCCAAGCTGATGGCGCGGGCGGAGGAGACCGAGGGCAGGGCGCTGCCGCTCGACGACGAGGCGCGGGCCATGCTCATCCGCATGAGCGATGGCGACGGCCGCGCCTCTCTTACCCTGGCAGAGGAAGTCTGGCGAGCAGCCAAGCCCGGCGAGGTCTTCGATTCCGAGGGTCTGCAGCGCATCGTCCAGCGCCGCGCGCCAATCTACGACAAGGGCCAGGACGGCCATTACAATCTGATCTCGGCGCTGCACAAATCGGTACGCGGTTCAGATCCTGACGCGGCTCTCTACTATCTCGCACGCATGTTCGATGCCGGCGAGGATCCGCTCTATCTAGGCCGCCGGCTGGTGCGCATGGCCATGGAAGACATCGGCCTTGCCGACCCGCAGGCGCTTGTCGTCGCCAATGCCGCCAAGGATGCCTACGACTATCTCGGCTCGCCCGAGGGCGAACTCGCCTTTGCCGAGGCCACCGTCTATCTCGCCACCGCGCCCAAATCCAACGCCGTCTACAACGCTTTCAAGGCCGCCACGCGGGCCGCCAAGGAACACGGCTCGCTGCTGCCGCCCAAGCACATCCTCAACGCGCCGACCAAGCTGATGAAAGAGGAGGATTACGGCGCGGGCTACCGCTACGACCATGACGAGCCGGATGCCTTTTCGGGGCAGGATTATTTTCCGGAGAAGATGGGTCGCCAGACCTTCTATGATCCGCCCGAGCGCGGCTTCGAGCGCGATATCAGGAAGCGGCTCGATTATTGGGCAAAGCTGCGCAAAGAGCGGGAATAGCCGGGTTGCGTGAGGCTATTGACCAGATCCAGCAGGCAGCCAGCCGGCCGCGGTAGCAGGGCCGTTGTGTGGTAACCCAAAAAACCTTATCAAGGCGCACGACCGGGCGGTGGCCATTGCCTTGATTTGGGCACCTCATTCGCAACAGGATCGCGCTTGGCGCGTGGAAAAATGACAAAAAATCTTCGCAAATCCCTTCGCAAATTCGCCATTGCCATCCCGCTTCTCGCCCTTGGCTTCTATTTCATCCCCATCCTGACGACGATCTTCATCGTCTGCGGCCTGATCGACGTGCTGCGCAACGACCGCAAGGATCTGTCGCTGTTCTCAGGCTATTTTCTCGGCAACGGCCTGTTCACCTGGCTGCTTTCGCCGTTCAACCTGCTGGTCGACCTCTTGTGCTACAGAAATCCTGGCGTGTGGAAGCTGGAGCAGTTTCCCGCCGACTATCAGCGCGAGGTCAACGAGGTCCTGGACATCTTCAAGGCGCGCAAGGATGAGATCATCGCCGATATCGATGCCAATTTCGGCGCCGGCCGGCGCGGCATGTATGTCTACCAGTGGTACGGCAAGCACAGGATCGACAACGTCGCCGAGTTCAACAAGGATTTCAAATACATCAAGACCATCGCCGTTTCCGTCTTCAGCAAGCGCGAATCGACGTCCTGGCATTTCGGCCCGCTGCGGCTCAGCTTGCGCATCCTCTACAATCTGATCCCGGTGAAGTCGGAGATTTTCGTCGAGTGCGGCAACGTCAAGAATTACTGGTACGACAATCCGCTGTTCATCTTCGACGACACGCTGCTGCATCGCTCGGTCAACGAGTATGACGGCCGCCGCTACTGCGTGTTCATGGACATTATCAGGCCATCGCCGGTTCCCCGCCTCATCGCGGGTATGCTGGCCATCGTCTCGGTGAGCGTCGAGCGCATCAATTCCATGTTCTACAAGAACTGGAAAATGATCGGTTCGACCAAGCCGAAGAATGCCGGGACGACCTGAGCTTTGGAAAATCGGCGCTGCCGGCCCTGCCGGCAGCGTTTGGGTGCTCTGCATGTGAGACTTGGCCAATCCTTGTCGGCCGCTCATGCGCCGGAACGGATCCTGGCTGCATAAACGGTAGTCCGGGCTGGCTTTGATAGTTCTGCCTCTTCTCCTTCTGGCGGCCGCAAGTGACGAAGAACAAATCTCTCGGATTTTGGGCAACGACATATGTGTGCACCGCTCTTGTGGGAATTGCTCTTGCTCTCATCTATGTAGAGCTTGAACAGCCTGTCTATTACTGGGACTTCGCTGCCTATTTCGACACGTTTAGCCGGCAGGGCACGCTCTTGGTTCAGAGCCCTCTCGAGTGGCTCAGCCATTTGAGGACCTCGATCGCCACCGACGACTACAGTGCGGCGATCCTGGTGCCGCTGATGCCGTTTTACATCATTTTTGGCGATTCGAGGTTTTCCTACATCGCCGGAATAGTCGCTGTTTACCTGGTTCCGACCGCTCTTCTCATCGGCAGAACAAGCTATCTGGAGGCGGCGACCGGGACGCCTTCATGCCGAAGCTGGCTCACCGTATGGATTGCGGCCTTTCTCTACACGCCCTTCTGGGCGGCGACGCTTCGTGGGTTGCCGGACATTGCCGGCTGTCTCGCGCTTTGCGCGGCAACCTATTTTCTCTGGAAATCGAGGTTCCTGACCCGTGAACCGGTGATCAGCGGCATGCGTGTCGGCGTATGCCTGTGGTTGGCATTCGTGCTGCGCCGCTGGTATGCTTATCCCGTCATCGGGGTCGGAACTTCCGCGGCCTTCTTCTGTTTTCTGCAGGTCGCGAAAGACCGCGACGTCCCGGCACTCCGCAATGCCGCCGTCGGGGGCCTGTGTGTGATCCGCGTGGTTGTCGGAGCCGCGCTGACCTTCCAGCAACCCCTGGTCCTCAAGATACTGGGAACCAGCTATGGCGACCTTTACAGCGGATACAAGACAAGCTTCGTTTCACAGGTTGACCAGGCAGGATCGCGGCTCAGCTATGTGAACTGGCTGTTGATCGTATTTGGCGCTTACATCTCCATCATACGCCAAAACAGATTTTCCCTGTTCTGTGCCGTTGCTTCGGTACTTACCTTCTTCCTCTTCACCCGCATGCAGGACCCGGATCGCCACCATTCGGTGCCAATGTTTCTTTGGCTTTTTCCTGCCTACGCCCAGGCAATCGTTGCGATCGTTTCGATGCCGGCGCTGAGATCGCGATGGTCGAACGCCGCGATAGCCGTTGCCGCCGTGCTGGCGTTTTTCGGTACTTTTTTCCCAATTGGCCGCCAGGTGCTGTCACCGATCAGCTACGTCTTTGCCAGGGAAGCCACGCTCCCGCTGCAACTCGACAATCTTCCAGAATACAGGCGTCTTATCGATGACCTTCTTGGAAAGATGGGACCTGGGGACCGGTTGTCGGTATTTGCGTCCAGCGGGATCATGAGCGACTCATTGCTCTATGAAATGGACAAGGACCTTTACCCTCGCATCGAGTGGGCTTGTCAGGTCGATAGTCGCGATCGATTCAGACCGGCGGCGTTGAAGTCCAAATACGTTGTCGTGACCGATCCGCCCGTTACCCATCTGCAGCCGGGTGCGCAGCTCTGTGTCTCGATACCGGACCAATACATTGTCGAGGGCAAAGGCATCGGCGCAGCATACAGGCGCATCGCGGCGTACCAGCTGTCCGGCGACGTCAAGGGCTACCTCTACGAACAGGCGCGCCCTATCGGCAAAACGGAGATCGATGACCTCTATAACGAGTTCAGGAAAAAATATCCGGGATGGGCAACGCCTGAGTGGTGACGAGCTCGGCTGGTCCGTGCGGTTGCGCCCACAACGAGGGATTGACCGGGCAGCCCTGCGGGGGCAGTAAACGGTCATGTTCAATCTGTTTCTCGTCTTCCTCGGTGGCGGCATCGGTGCCGGGATTCGTCACCTTACCAACATCGGCGCGCTGCGTTTTGTCGGCCCCAACTATCCCTGGGGCACGATGGCCATCAACGTCATCGGCTCCTTCGCCATGGGGCTGTTCATCGCCTCCATGATGCGCCGTGGCGGATCGAACGAGGTCAGGCTGTTCGTTGCCACCGGCATTCTTGGCGGCTTCACCACCTTCTCAGCCTTTTCGCTCGATTTCGCGACGCTGTGGGAGCGGGGAGCCACGCTGCCTGCGCTGGGTTATGCCCTTGCCAGCGTCATTGGCGCCATTATCGCCCTGTTTCTGGGACTTTGGCTCGCAAGAAGCCTGCCTTAGTGCTATTGCCGCGCCAAGAACAGGCCGAGCTTGGCTCGGGAAACGGATAAGCGACAAAAAACATGGCAGGCGTTGAACAGATCACGGTGGAAGCCGGCGAGGCGGGCATGCGGCTCGACCGCTGGTTCAAGACCCATTTCCCGGGCCTTGGTTTCGGCCATTTGCAGAAGCTTCTGCGCTCCGGCCAGATCCGTGTCGACGGCGGCCGGGTCAAGGCCGACACCCGTGTCGAGCCCGGCCAGATGGTTCGCGTCCCACCGCTCGAGGTTGACAAGAAGGGCGAGAGTGCGCTGACCGGCCACTCGATCCGCAACCAGGGCGATGCCGATGTCCTGTCGAAAATGCTGATCCATGAAGACCCTAAGGTTTTCGTCTTCAACAAGCCGGCGGGCCTTGCGGTGCAGGGCGGCTCGGGCGTCACCCGCAATGTCGACGACATGCTGGAGGCCTGGCGCAACCAGAAGGGCGAGAAGCCCAGACTGGTTCACAGGCTTGACCGCGACACTTCGGGCGTGCTGGTCGTCGCCCGCACCCGACTGGCCGCCATGAAGCTCTCGGAAGCATTTCGCGCCCGCGAGACCAAGAAGACCTATTGGGCGCTGGTCAAGGGCGTGCCGCCCAAGCGCGAGGACAAGATCTCGACCTGGCTGATCAAGGAGCCGACGCCGGACGGTGACCGCGTGCGGGTCGCCGCGCATGGCGAAAAGGGCGCCGACCACGCCGTCTCTTATTACCGGATCATCGAGCAGGCGGCGCAGACGATGACCTGGCTGGAGATGGAGCCTTATACCGGCCGCACCCACCAGCTTCGCGTTCATGCCGCCTACATCGGCTGCCCGATCCTGGGCGATCCGAAATATTTCGAGGCCGACACCAATTGGGACTTTCCCGGGGGCATTCAAAACCGCCTGCATCTGCACGCCCGCCGCATCATCATTCCGCATCCCGACAAGGGCGTCATCGATGTCACGGCGCCAATGCCACCGCATATGCGCCAGAGCTGGAACCTGATCGGCTTCGACGACGCCAGCGCGGAGGACTGATCGTGAGCGGCGCCACCGACGCGCTCGACCGGCGCGACACGGTCGACCTGGCCGCCGCCGCGATCATGGTCGGGCTGACCTTTTCCTGGGGGCTGAATTACGTCGCCGCCAAGATCTCCTACGCTGGCTATGATCCGGTTTTCCTGTCGATCGCGCGCTCGATCATCGGCGGCATGTGTGTCTTTGCCTGGTGCCGGTGGCGCGGCATCGCGCTTTTCACGCGCGACGGGACCTTGCTCGCCGGCATCTTGGTTGGCGCGCTTTTCGGCATCGAGTTCCTTTGCCTCTATGTCGGCCTGGAGCATACGACCGTTGCCCGCAACACGCTGCTGGTCAACACCATGCCGTTCTGGATGCTGCTCGGCGGCCATTTCCTGCTCGGCGAGCAGATCACGTTGAGAAAATTCCTTGGCCTGCTGCTGGCCTTTGCCGGCCTTGCCGCGGTGTTTTCCGACAAGCTTGGCGGCGGCGGAGACATGCTGTTCGGCGATCTGCTGAGCCTTGGCTCCGGATTCTTCTGGGCTTTGACCAACATCCTCATCAAGCGGTCGAAGCTGGTCGAGGCGAGCGCCGAGAAGCTGCTGCTTTACCAGCTCGCCGGGGCAGCGATCGTGGGCGTATTGGTGCTGCCTCTCGCCGGCCCGCCCGTTCGCGACCCGACCGTGCTGCCGACCTTGGCGCTGCTTTTCCAGGCGGTCTACATCGTCGCCTTCACCTATGTGCTGTGGTTCTGGCTGCTGCGGCGCTATCCGGCGTCAGGCCTGTCCAGTTTCACCTTCCTGTCGCCGGTTTTCGGCGTGCTGTGCGGAGCCATGTTCTTGAATGAGCCGCTGACCATGCGCATTTTCCTGGCACTTGGCCTGATTGCCGCCGGCCTGATCATCGTCAACCGGCCGGCGCGCAAGCTGACGCCGGTGTAAGAGAGACCTTCATGCGTGACATCCTCAACGACCTCGAAGCGGGCAAGTATCTCTCCGACCCGGATCCTGTGCGCCGCGCCCAGATCCAGATGAAGACGCCTCTGCCCAAACGCTTCTACAAGGCCGCCTCTGTGGCACCTATCGACAATGGCTTTGCCGTGCATCTCGACGGCAAGCCGGTGCGGACGCCGGGCAAGGCGCTGCTGGTGCTGCCGACCGAGGCAGCAGCCGCGCTCGTCGCCGACGAGTTCGCCGCCCAAAGCGAGACCATCGATCCGGTGAAGATGCCGGTGATGCGCCTCGTCAACACGGCCATCGATGGCGTCGCCAGCGACCCGCAGGCGGTGCTGGAGGATATCCTGCGCTTTGCCTCATCCGATCTCACCTGCTATCGCGCCGACGCGCCGCAAGGGCTGGTGGAGCGGCAGAACCAGCATTGGGATCCGGTGATCGACTGGGCGAGGACGCTCGGAGCCCGCTTCAATCTGGCCGAGGGCATCATCCATGTCGAGCAGCCGCGCGAGACCATCGCCGTGCTGGGCAGCCATCTTGCCCAGCGCGCCGAGCCGCTGCGGCTCGCCGCCATCCATGTGATGACGTCGCTGACCGGTTCGGCGCTGCTGGCGCTGGCTGTCGATTTCGGCGAGATCGACGCTGAGGCTGCCTGGGCCGCTGCTCATGTCGACGAGGACTGGCAGATCGAGCATTGGGGGCAGGATGCGGAGGCCGTTGCCCGCCGCGCGGCTCGCAAGCGCGACATGATGGCTGCCGCCGGCCTGCTGCAAGCGCTCAAGGGCTAGGGGTTTCCCAACTCGCCCGGTTTCATCCCGCAGCGCACCTAATACCAAAGTCATAATCCCAAAGACGCGCTGCCTTTGGCGGGCGCTTTCTGTCATTTTTCCCGAATGGCTGTCGTTGAGTCCGTGCTCGGAGGAGAACGCGGACAGTGTCGCGCAGCATTGAGAACGGGTCTCACGGGAGGATAACGCAATGGCAATAGCATCGACCGCCGGCGGAACAAGCCGCGGCATGACGCGGGAAGAGAAGAAAGTCATCTTCGCTTCCTCGCTCGGCACCGTTTTCGAATGGTATGATTTCTATCTTTATGGCTCGCTGGCGGTGTTCATCGGTTCGACCTTTTTCAGCCCAGCCATTCCGGAAGCGACCCGCAACATTTTCGCGCTGTTGGCTTTCGCCGCAGGCTTCCTTGTGCGCCCGTTCGGCGCACTGCTGTTCGGCCGCATCGGTGACCTTGTCGGCCGTAAATATACTTTTCTTGTCACCATGACGATCATGGGCCTATCGACCTTCCTGGTCGGCTTGCTGCCCGGCTATGCCACTTTGGGCATCGCCGCTCCCGTGATCCTGATCATCCTGCGCATGCTGCAGGGCCTGGCTCTGGGTGGCGAATATGGCGGCGCGGCCACTTACGTCGCCGAACATGCGCCGGACAACCGGCGCGGCTACTACACCTCGTGGATCCAGACCACCGCGACGCTCGGCCTGTTCCTGTCGCTGGTTGTGATCCTGATCGTACAGGCTTCATTGAGCAAGGAAAACTATGCTGCCTGGGGCTGGCGTATTCCGTTCATCGTGTCTTTTCTGCTGCTCGGCATCTCGATCTGGATTCGGCTTTCGCTTTCCGAATCCCCGACCTTCCAGCGCATGAAGGATGAGGGAAAGGGCTCCAAGGCGCCGCTGACGGAAGCCTTCGGCCAATGGAAGAACGCCAAGATTGCACTGCTGGCGCTGCTCGGCCTCACAGCCGGTCAGGCCGTGGTCTGGTACAATGGCCAGTTCTACGCGCTGTTCTTCTTGACCAACGTGCTCAAGGTCGACGCGCAGTCGGTCAACATCATGATCGCGGTCGCCCTGGCGGTCGGTTCGATCTTCTTCGTCGTCTTCGGCTGGCTCTCCGACAAGATCGGCCGCAAGCCGATCATCATGGCGGGCCTTGCGCTGGCGATTGTCTGCACCTTCCCGCTGTTCAAGGCACTGACATGGGCTGCCAATCCGGCACTCGCCACGGCGCAGCAGAACACCAGGGCGACGGTGACCGCGGCGCCGGGCGACTGCAAATTCCAGTTCAATCCGGTTGGCACGGCGAAGTTCATGACATCCTGCGATATCGCGACTTCGTTCCTGACCAAGAACTCGGTTCCCTATGACGTGGTGTCGACGGCTGCCGCCGGCACACCCGCATCTGTCAAAATCGGCAATGAGACGGTCGAGTCCTATGACGCCATCGCCGCCGGTGATCAGGCCAAGGCCAAGGAAGCGGCCTTCATCAAGGCCGTCAATATGTCGCTGCAGGACGGCGGCTATCCGCTGAAGCGCGCGGCAGCCAAGGTTGCGGACCAGAAGCTCGATGCGTTTGTTGCCGCCAACCCGGAACTGAAGCTGGACGCCGCTGCCATCCGTGCCGGTGAAAAGGCGACGGTGCCGATCGACCAGGCGGTCAAGGACAAGCTGCTGACCACCGATGAGGCAGCGGGCGCACCCGAAGTCACCGTCTACAACATTCCAGGCGGCGGCGCGTTCGCCATGTTCGCCGATCCTGCAGCAGTGAACTGGCCAATGACGATCGGCATCCTGTTCATCCTGGTGCTGTTCGTGACCATGGTCTACGGGCCGATCGCGGCGATCCTGGTCGAGATGTTCCCGACCCGCATTCGCTACACCGGCATGTCGCTGCCCTATCACATCGGCAATGGCTGGTTCGGTGGACTGCTGCCGGCAACCGTGTTCGCGCTCAGCGCCTACAAAGGCGACATCTACTATGGCCTTTGGTACCCGGTGGTGATCGCGGCTATAACGCTGGTCATCGGCATGATCTTCGTCAAGGATACGCTCGGCACCGACCTGCACGCCAAGGAGTAGGCAGCCCCAGCGTTCAAAAGAAAGCCCGGCGCGAACGATCGCGCCGGGCTTTTTCTTTTCAGGCCAATTCGTTGGCGAGGGCTGCTGCCCTTTGTGTCAGCTCTTGCGGCCCCGGGCCTCTTCCTCGATGGCTGCCTCATGGTACCAGCCGTCGCCGAAATCCGCGCGGGCACCACGCAGCGAGGCAAGCTCTGCCGCAAACTTAGCCTTTCCGCTCAAATTTGAGGCAGAGAGGCGTGCTGCCGCCGGGAACATCAAAATTTTGGCCGACGGTCGTGTGGAAATGACTTCCATTGCCGGGTTCCTTTCTTCCGCCGAACCTTTTCGATTCAACTTGGCCCGAAGATAAGGTCTGCAATCAAGTTAGGCAATATGCCTATGAAAAGATCAGCATTTGCACACTATTTGTGCAAATAAGGACCGTGATGGATCCGGGCGCATTGCTTAGGCGGCTCACCGACTTCCGGTGGATGCCGCGTCAATTTTGTCGCACCCTCCGGACCAAGAATGGCACACGAATTGCATTTTAAGTGTGCGGCAGGCCAGCTGCTGACGGCAGACGCATGTCGACGCCGTTCAGTGTTCGGTGATCAAGCAACGAGAGGCTAGAATGACGAAATACAAGCTCGAGTATATCTGGCTCGATGGATATACCCCGGTCCCCAACCTTCGCGGCAAGACGCAGATCAAGGAATTCGCCGAATTCCCTGAACTCGAGCAGCTGCCGCTGTGGGGCTTCGATGGTTCCTCGACCCAGCAGGCCGAAGGGCACAGCTCCGATTGCGTGCTGAAGCCGGTTGCGGTCTATCCGGATCCCGCCCGCACCAACGGCGTGCTGGTCATGTGCGAAGTCATGATGCCCGATGGTGTCACGCCGCATGCCTCAAACAAGCGCGCCACCATCCTCGATGACGAGGGCGCCTGGTTCGGCTTCGAGCAGGAATATTTCTTCTACAAGGACGGTCGCCCGCTCGGCTTCCCCGAGAGCGGCTATCCCGCACCCCAGGGCCCGTACTACACCGGCGTCGGCTATTCCAATGTCGGCTCCGTCGCGCGTCAGATCGTCGAGGAGCATCTCGACCTCTGCCTCGCCGCCGGCATCAACCACGAAGGCATCAACGCCGAAGTGGCCAAAGGCCAATGGGAATTCCAGATTTTCGGCAAGGGCTCCAAGAAGGCCGCCGACCAGATGTGGATGGCCCGCTACCTCCTGCAGCGCCTGACCGAGAAATACGGCATCGACATCGAATACCACTGCAAGCCGCTCGGAGACACCGACTGGAACGGCTCTGGCATGCACGCCAACTTCTCGACCGCCTATATGCGCGAAGTCGGCGGCAAAGCCTATTTCGAAGCGCTGATGGCGGCCTTCGACAAGAACCTGATGGATCACATCGCCGTCTACGGCCCGGACAACGACAAGCGTTTGACCGGCAAGCACGAGACCGCGCCGTGGAACCGGTTCAGCTATGGCATTGCCGACCGTGGCGCCTCGATCCGCGTGCCGCATTCCTTCATCAAGAGCGACTATAAGGGTTATCTGGAAGACCGCCGTCCGAACTCGCAGGGCGACCCCTACCAGATCGCCTCGCAAATCCTGAAGACGATCGCCTCGGTTCCGGCAAGCGCTCAGGTTTCAGCCGCCGCGTAAGTGTTTCGGACTGTATGACAAGAGGACCCCGGCGTTTCGCGCCGGGGTTCTTTTTTGGCCGTTACCCGGCGGACTGCATTCCCGGTAAAACATACCCAGAAAAAGTCAGGCAGTTCCGGCGGTCGCTAATCGCCCGTGAGTTCCGGCCGCAGCCGTGCGGGTCTGCGGCGATCACTCGCCAGAAAGCCCGGAAAACCGCCTTTTTCCAGCCCTTGTCCGGGGCGATGGATCTTCCATAAGCATCTGTTCATACAACGGAATCGGTCATTCGCCACCCGGCTGGCGGCGTTGACAGATCACGCTACGGCATGCGTATTCGCTGGCCTTGGGGTTACGTCACGCAATGCTGTTCGGACGGGCGGGGTTTTCTTGAACGGCGGCATTGGCGTGGGCGCCGGACGAGCGGTCACTGTAGCCTGAGACAGTGCTCCGCTCGCTCCTGGCTCCGACGTTGGCGGCCGAACCGCCTCCCTTGATCATTTACTGAACACCGCCGAGTTGTGATTGAAGCGACGCGCTCAAAAGCCGGCCGCTCCGATGGACCGTAGGTCCAAGAATCCGGGCATCCTATGATCGTCGAAGACGAAAGGCGGATACGGCTGTCCATGCGCGGCTGCCGTGCAGGCGAGGCATGCCGGTCGGCTGGCAATCCTATTGGAGCGCAGCAAAAAGCCCTTGAAAGAGGGACGTCTTTCAAGGGCTTGAGCATTATAGCTAATCTTGGACCGAGATTGAATCTCAGACGGAGTAGTACATGTCGTACTCGACCGGATGCGGGGTCATTTCGAAGCGCATCACTTCGGCCATCTTCAGCTCGATATAGCTGTCGATCTGGTCGTCGTCGAAGACGCCGCCGGCTTTCAGGAAGCCGCGGTCCTTGTCGAGGCTCTGCAGGGCTTCACGCAGCGAGCCGCAGACGGTCGGGATCTTCTTCAGCTCCTTCGGCGGCAGGTCGTAGAGATCCTTGTCCATCGGCTGGCCGGGATGGATCTTGTTCTTTATGCCGTCGAGGCCGGCCATCAGCAGCGCTGAGAAGGCGAGGTAGGGGTTCGCGCCCGGATCGGGGAAGCGGACCTCGACGCGCTTGGCCTTCGGCGACGAGCCGAACGGGATACGGCAGGAAGCCGAGCGGTTGCGCGCCGAATAGGCGAGCAGAACCGGCGCTTCGTAACCCGGCACCAGGCGCTTGTAGGAATTGGTCAGCGGGTTGGTGAAGGCGTTGATCGCCTTGGCATGCTTGATGACGCCGCCGATGAAGAACAGGCAGCTTTCCGACAGACCGGCGTATTCATTGCCGGCGAAGGTCGGCTTGCCGTTCTTCCAGATCGACATGTGGACGTGCATGCCCGAGCCGTTGTCGCCGAAGATCGGCTTCGGCATGAAGGTTGCCGTCTTGCCGTAGGCGTTGGCGACCTGGTGGACGACATACTTGTAGATCAGCATCTTGTCGGCGTTGCGCACCAGCGCGTCGAACTTGATGCCGAGTTCGTGCTGAGCCGCCGCCACCTCATGGTGATGCTTTTCGACGCGCACGCCCATCTCGGCGAGCACGGTCAGCATTTCCGAGCGCATGTCCTGCGCGCTGTCGATCGGCGGCACCGGGAAGTAGCCGCCCTTGATGCGCGGACGGTGGCCGAGATTGCCGGTCTCATAATCGGTGTCGTCGTTCGACGGCAATTCCGTGGAGTCGAGCTTGAATCCGGTGTTGTAGGGATCCGCCTTGTACTTCACATCGTCGAACACGAAGAATTCGGCTTCCGGGCCGACAAAGATGGTGTCGCCGATGCCTTCGGCCTTCATGTAGGCCTCGGCCTTCTTGGCCGTACCGCGCGGATCGCGGTTGTAGGATTCACCCGAAACCGGATCGAGGATGTCGCACAGGATGACCATGGTCGACTGCGCGAAAAACGGGTCCATGTGGACCGTTTCCGGATCGGGCATCAGCACCATGTCGGACTCGTTGATGGCCTTCCAGCCGGCAATCGACGAGCCGTCGAACATCACGCCATCGGCGAACATGTCTTCCTCGACCTCGATGACATCCATCGTCACGTGCTGCAGCTTGCCCTTCGGGTCCGTGAAGCGCAGGTCGACGAATTTCACGTCGTTGTCCTTGATCTGCTTCATGATGTCTTTGGCTGTCGTCATGTCATGTATCCCTGTGTGATGACTTTTTTTGATGATGACGTTTTTCGGGAGGATGGCGCGGTCGGTCAGACCGCGTCCATGCCCGTTTCGCCGGTGCGTATACGCACGACTTCCTCGATATTGGAAACGAAGATCTTGCCGTCGCCGATACGACCGGTCTGGGCCGCCTTGCGGATGGCCTCGATCGCACCTTCGACCGCGTCGTCGCCAAGCACGACCTCGATCTTCACCTTGGGCAGGAAGTCGACGACATATTCGGCGCCGCGGTAGAGTTCGGTGTGGCCCTTCTGACGACCGAAGCCTTTTGCTTCGGTGACGGTGATGCCTTGCAGTCCGGCCTCCTGAAGCGCTTCCTTCACTTCGTCGAGCTTGAATGGCTTGATGATCGCTTCGATCTTTTTCATGTAAAAAGTGGCCTCCACTGCCAAAAAAACGGGTTGTGACCCCCCGCTTGCGCCTCCATCAAGCACGAACTGTGCCAATTCAGCGGATTCTAAGCGGTCTCATAAGATTTCAAAGCCGCGCCGCACCGGGATGCAAATTCGCGTCATTCGCTGCACCGGAAGCGGCATGGACTGCCAGAGCCTACACAGCGCCAGCACCCACGTCCGCACAAAAATCGGGCATATTGCCTATCCCCCAGGCAATTTTCTGCCCGCGATGCTTTCGTGCCAACGTTATGGCTGCAGATCTCGGCAACTCCCCCTTGTTTGCTTAGGATCGAAATCGGACAATGCTTGATCGCATGCGGATCGGCAATCCATGAGCAACGAACTTCTTTCCCCGGCCGAAATGAGCGAGGCCGATCGGCTGACGATTGCCGCCGGCCCAGCCGACGGCATCGGCCTGATGCGGCGCGCTGGTGGAGCGGTCGCGGCCGAGGTTCTCAAGCGCTACCCCTCGGCAAAGCACATCCATGTGCTGTGCGGGCCCGGCAACAATGGCGGCGATGGCTATGTCGTTGCCCGCATCCTGGCCGGCAGCGGCGTCGGCACATCGGTCTGGGCATCCGGCGCGCCGAGGCCGAAAAGCGATGCGGCGCTCGCCGCCGCGGAATGCCCGATCAAGCCCCGGCCGCTGTCTGACTTTGACGCCAAGCCTGGCTCGATCGTGATCGACGCGCTCTATGGGGCGGGGCTGTCGAAGCCGCTGTCCGGCGACGCCGCGAAAGCCATCGATACAGTGACAGCCCTGAGCCTGCCCGTGGTCGCGGTCGACCTGCCGTCCGGCGTCTCTGGAAGGAGCGGTGACATATTGGGCAGGGCGTTTCGTGCCGAGGTCACCATCACCTTCGCGCGGAAAAAGCCTGGCCACCTGCTGCTGCCGGGGCGCGGGCAATGCGGTGAGATCGTGCTCGCCGATATCGGCATCGGCGACGGCATTATCGCCCAGCTCGCCGTCTCGACCTTCGAGAATGTGCCGGACCTGTGGTTGCAGGAATTTCCGGTGCCGACGGTGGATGCGCACAAATACAAGCGCGGCCATGTCGGCGTCTTTTCCGGCGGTCCCAGTGCTACGGGCGCGGCGCGGCTGTCGGCGCTGGCCGCCGCCAGAAGCGGGGCAGGGGCGGTCACCGTGCTGTCGCCTGGCAACGCCATGCAGGTGAACGCGATTCACCTGACCTCGATCATGCTGCGCGAGGCGGGCTCGCTCGAGGAGGTGCAGGAATTTCTAACGGTGCGCCATCCCGGGGCGCTGGTGTTCGGACCGGGGCTTGGGCCAAAGCCCAAGGTCGGCGATTTCGCCCTGCAGCTGATCAAGGCTTTGGAGGAGGAAGCACGCGACGAGGCGACCGCGAACCACGCCAGTGCGATGGTTCTTGATGCCGACGCCATCACGTCGCTGGCCCATCAGCCTCAGGCGCTGTTCGAAGCTGCCCGTCAGCCGAATGCGCCTGCCTTGATAGTTACGCCGCATGAGGGCGAATTCGGCCGCCTGTTCCCTGATATCGCCGGGGACAAAACCATGTCGAAATTGGACAAGGCGCGAACGGCCGCCACGCGGGCCAACGCCGTCATCGTCTACAAGGGCGCCGACACGGTCATAGCAGCACCCGATGGCAAAGCGGCGATCAACTCCAGCGGTGCACCGTGGCTGGCCACAGCCGGGTCAGGCGACGTGCTGTCGGGCATCATTGCCGGTTTGCTGGCGCAAGGCATGCGGCCCTTCGAGGGCACCTGCGCGGCGGTGTGGTTGCATGCTGAGGCCGGCAGCCGGTTCGGACCCGGTCTGATCGCCGAGGACCTGCCGTTGGCACTGGTGCCGGTGTTGCGCGAACTCTTCGACGCGCGCACGGCTGCCCAATGAGCCGCGCGCTCGTTCTGTTGCTTGCCACCCTCATCGCTGCCTTCATGGCGCCGACGGCGCGCGCCGAAGGTCCTGTGACGATCGTCGACGATCCGGCGGTGCTCGCCGCACTCGATGCCAGGGGTTTCGGTTTCGCCGATGTTTTCGGGGTCGACGGCGAGGGCGGTCTGAAGACGCTTTACGACGAGGCGCCGGCCTTTCACGCCATCGTCGAAACGGTTGCCTCCGATGTTGCGGCACTGCGTGCCGATATGAAAGCCGGCGGCCGGACGCTCTACGAAGTCACCGACGGCAATGTCGGCCGCATCATGGACATGCGCTGGCTGAAGACCGACGCCGCGCGCTTCCGGCTGGTCGGCGTCGTCAACCGGCTCGATCGTCGCGACTTCGCGGTGCTGCAAGGCGACAGGAGCTGCGGCGAGGTGCGCTTCATCTACCGCCTGGCCTACAGCTTTCGCAAAAACGGCAAGCTGCTGGCGTCGCGCCTGCCATTCAATTTCAATGCGGTCTACAGCGCCACCCCCGACGCCGATGGCGGCTGCGTCGGTGTTGCCGGACGCTGGACACCCCAGCTTGACGAGAGCGTCGATGCCGGCTGGCTGACCGGCGGGCCGCTGGAGAGAGCTGGGCTCACCTTCAAGCAGCTGGAGCTCAACGTACAGGTGGTGCGCTTCCCCTCCGGCCAGGAAACCGAGTTCGGTGGCCAGGCCGCCTATCTCATGCGGATATTCGGCATCGATGGCGCCGATATCAGCGAAAAACCGCTGGAGAACACGCCCGACACCGCACGGCTTTCGCAGGATGCGGCGCTGAAGGCACGGCTCGCCGTCTATGTCGGCGCCAATTTGCCGGCGGTTGACGAAGGCGTCTATGAGATTCCCGACGAGTTCCTGGCCAGAAA
>NZ_RZRW01000341.1:0-6454 GCF_003998745.1 Mesorhizobium sp. M7A.F.Ca.US.014.04.1.1
GCGCTGCCTTGCGTCAGCACCGCCATCGGCCTTTGGTTGATCGGCACCATGGCTGGCCTCAGTTCCGTCGGCGCCTCTCTATCGGCAACTTCGGTTGGCCTGCCCCAGACACTGTCGACACCGGGATCGCTCGCACTTGCCGATCCGCTGAAACAGCACTTTTTGAAAGCACCCTTCGTGCTGGCCAACGCCAATGGCGGCACTCAGGCCCTGCATGATCATTCGGTGCAGTGCGGCGCCAGCTGTTTCAAGCTGGCCAGGGTAAGCGCGCGGGCGGAAAAATCCGAACGCCTTGTAGCGCAGGCAAAGCCGATGCCCGCCGCCGTGAAGTCGAAGGCGCAGGAGCGCTTCGAACGCATGGAAGCGTCGCTTTCGCCGATGAAGCTGGCCGCTGCCTTTGCCGACGCCGGAAAGCCTGCCGCCAGTGCCAACACCCGCCCGGTGATCTCCACCGTCGCACCGCGAATTGCCGAGGCGTCGTTGGTGCCCTCCGTCCAGGTCACAGCCAGCCTGTCCGATAACATGCCAGTTCCGGCGGCCGAACGTTTCGCCCGGCTGGATACCGACTCGGTGGTCGTGCAGACCGCACCGCCGCCGATGGGTTTTGCCCAATCCGGTACGCCAGACAATTCGCAGTTGGCGCTTGCTCTGGTGCAGTCCCTGCCGGCCGACGACGAGGCGTTCGCCTCACCGCTGCCGATCGAGGAATCGTCAGCCGATGTCGTGGTTTCACCCGTCGAAACCCAGCAGGATCAACCCGGCGATGCCGCCGCGCTGCCGGACGCTCTGACCGACGACGTGCCGTTGCCGACCCGGCGTCCGCAATTCGACGCGCCGCAGCCCAAAGTGGTCCAGCAGGAGCCTAAGTCCGTCCAGCAGCCGAAATCCGTTCAGCAGCCGAAGCCGGCACGCGAGACGGTCCAGCAGGCCCAGCCGGCAAAACCGACGCGGCAAGGCCGGCCGGCCGATGGCGGCGATGTGCTGGCCTATGCCAAGCCCGACACCCCGTCGGGCGGCCTTGGCAAGGCGTTCAGGAACCTCTTCAACTCGCCAGCCGCCAGGAGCGGAGCCGGCAATGGCGTCGCCGTGTACGACATCAGCAGCGCGACCGTCTACATGCCTGACGGCTCGAGGCTCGAGGCGCATTCAGGCATCGGCGCCATGGCGGACCAGCCGCGTTATGCCGACCAGAAGAATCGCGGACCGACGCCGCCCAACACCTACAATCTGTCGATGCGCGAGTCGCGCTTCCACGGAGTGGAGGCCTTGCGCCTGACACCGGTCGATGGCCGCAACAAATACAATCGCAACGGCCTGCTGGCCCATACCTACCTGCTCCGGGGCCGCTACGCCCAGTCGAGCGGCTGCGTCGCCTTCAAGGACTATGCGCGCTTCCTCGCCGCTTTCAAGAAGGGCAAAATCAAACGCCTCGTCGTGGTGCCGCGCCTGAACGGGTCGGCGACGCAGGTCGCATCAGCCGCCAGGGGCGTGTAACGACAAGAGCTTTCGGGCGCCTTCCCGCTGCTCCTGACAGCCTGCTGTCAGGAGCAGCGCTGTCCGGCACGCCTCTCCCCACCGCGCTCTTTCCATTTTGGCCAGGAAATCCCATATTCGGGACATGGCCAAATCTCCCGATCAGAAAACGCCGCCGACGGCGAATGACGACCGCGCCGCGCCGAAGCGGCGCAGCCCGCTGACCGATTTCCTCGACGCCTCCGAGCCGCTGCACAAAGGCGGCTTCGCCGAGATGCCGCAGCCGGAGCTCTCTGGCACGCCGCTGACCGGTTCGATCGCGGATTGGGCCGAGCAGATCGAGCAGGAAGCCGAAAACGAAGGACGTCTTGTCGCCAAGGGTGACGGCGGCAAATCGCCGAAGCCGTCGAAGAAGATACCCGAGCGCTCAAGCTCGCCGGGGCGCAGTTCGCGCGGCACCTCGATGGGTGGCGCGGCGTCAGCCAGGGAGCGCACGGCAGCCGGCCTCAATCCGGTCGCCGGCCTCGACATCTCGCTGGAGGACGCCGAGACCATGGCCTCGGGCAGCGTCACCGCGACGGTGGCGGCACTGTCGGCGCTGATCGAATCCGGCAATCCGCTGCACAAGGACGGCGTGCTGTGGACGCCGCACCGCCCTGCCCGCCCCGAAAAATCCGAAGGCGGCATCGCCATCAAGATGGTGTCGGAGTTCGAGCCGGCCGGCGACCAGCCGACCGCGATCAAGGATCTGGTCGAAGGCGTCGATAACCACGACCGCACCCAGGTGCTGCTCGGCGTCACCGGCTCAGGAAAAACCTTCACCATGGCCAAGGTGATCGAGGAGACGCAGCGCCCTGCCTTGATCCTGGCGCCGAACAAGACGCTTGCCGCGCAGCTCTATTCCGAGTTCAAGAAATTCTTCCCGGAAAACGCCGTTGAGTATTTCGTCTCCTACTACGATTATTACCAGCCGGAAGCCTACGTCCCGCGCACCGACACTTTCATCGAGAAGGAATCCTCGATCAACGAGCAGATCGACCGCATGCGCCACTCGGCGACGCGTTCGCTGCTTGAGCGCGACGACGTCATCATCGTCGCCTCGGTGTCCTGCATCTACGGTATCGGCTCGGTCGAAACCTATACGGCGATGACCTTCCAGATGCAGATCGGCGACCGGCTCGACCAGCGCGCGCTGCTCGCCGATCTCGTCGCCCAGCAGTACAAGCGGCAGGACATCAACTTTGTCCGCGGCTCGTTCCGCGTGCGCGGCGACACCATCGAAATCTTCCCGGCCCACCTGGAAGACCGCGCCTGGCGCATCTCGATGTTCGGCGACGAGATCGAGCAGATCACCGAATTCGACCCGCTGACCGGCCAGAAGACCGGCGAGCTGAAAAGCGTCAAGATCTACGCCAATTCGCACTATGTGACGCCGCGCCCGACGCTGAACCAGGCGATCAAGTCGATCAAGGAAGAGCTCAAGCACCGGCTGGTCGAACTCGAACGCGCCGGCCGCCTGCTTGAGGCACAGCGGCTGGAACAGCGCTGCCGCTTCGACCTCGAAATGCTGGAAGCCACCGGCTCGTGCGCCGGCATCGAGAACTATTCGCGCTATCTCACCGGCCGCCAGCCGGGCGATCCGCCGCCGACGCTGTTTGAGTACATCCCCGACAACGCACTGGTCTTCATCGACGAAAGCCATGTCACCGTGCCGCAGATCGGCGGCATGTATCGCGGCGACTTTCGCCGCAAGGCGACGCTGGCCGAATACGGCTTCCGTCTGCCGTCCTGCATGGACAACCGGCCGCTGCGCTTCGAGGAGTGGGATGCCATGCGTCCGCTTTCGGTCGCGGTCTCGGCGACCCCTGGCGCCTGGGAGATGGAACAGGCCGGCGGCGTCTTCGCCGAGCAGGTCATCCGTCCGACCGGCCTGATCGATCCGCCGGTCGAGGTCCGCCCGGCCAAGAGCCAGGTCGACGATGTCGTCGGCGAGATTCGCGATACCACCAAGGCCGGCTACCGCACCTTGGTCACCGTGCTGACCAAGCGCATGGCCGAGGATTTGACCGAGTATCTGCATGAGCAGGGCATCCGCGTCCGCTACATGCACTCCGACATCGATACGCTGGAGCGCATCGAGATCCTGCGCGATCTGCGCCTCGGCGCCTTCGACGTGCTGGTCGGGATCAATCTTCTGCGCGAAGGCCTCGACATTCCCGAATGCGGCTTCGTCGCCATTCTCGACGCCGACAAGGAAGGTTTCCTGCGATCGGAAACCTCGCTGATCCAGACCATCGGGCGCGCCGCCAGAAACGTCGACGGCAAGGTCATCCTCTATGCCGACCAGGTGACCGGCTCGATGGAACGGGCGATGGCCGAAACCAACCGTCGCCGCGAAAAGCAGATGGAGTGGAACGCGGCCAACGGCATCACACCGGAATCGGTCAAGTCGCGCATCTCCGACATTCTCGATTCGGTCTACGAGAAGGACCACGTCCGCGCCGATATCTCGCAGTTCACCGACGGTGCCGGCGCCATGATGGGCAACAACCTCAAGGCCCATCTCGACGCGATGGAAAAGCAGATGCGCGATGCCGCGGCCAATCTCGACTTCGAGAAGGCGGCCCGCATCCGCGACGAAATCAAGCGCCTGCGTGAGATGGAACTGTCCATCTCCGAAGACCCGCTGGCCAAATACGCCGACATGGAAAGCCCGGCCTCCGGCCGCGAAAAGGGCAAGCACAACAAGGGCGTGGCCAAACATCGTACAGCAGAGGAACAGGAGCGTTTTCGCAAGCTCGACGCAGCGCGTGCCGCCGAAGAGGCAGCCAAGGCTGCCCGGCCCAACCTCTTCCGCAAGCCTGATCTCGACGAGATGGGCGCCGATGGCACTGTGCCGGTGAAAAAGCCGCTGTTTTCGAAACCCTCGATCGACGACATGGGTCCAGGTACCGACATGCCGACGCCGGCCGGCGCGGTGTCGCGCTCGCTGTTCAAGAAACAGTCGGCATCCGAGGCACATGGTTCCGATTTCGGCATTCCCGGGGACGCCACAAAGCCGCTGTTCAAGAAGAACTCGCTGGACGAGATGACGGTGCGGCGGACGGAAAAACCGATCGAAGGAAAAGTGCCGGCCAAGCCGCAGCCAATCTCCCCCCTCGTGGGGGACGAATCCGCCAAGCCAGTTGTTCGCCAGCGAACAGGCATTGGCTCCTACGAAGACCCCGCCGACGCCCGTCGGGAAAAGCGCCGGCCGGGTAAGACGGGTAGGCCGGGAAAGTAGCGCCTTCCCCTTCTCCCAGAAGGGGAAGGGAAGCGCTCCGCCGCCGCCGCATTCCGCCGACCCACTTGCCACCAGCCCCGCCTTTGGTGTAATCGCTCCGCATACTCAACGTCTTGTCTCGAAAGGAGGGCTCACGTGTTTACGTTTCATCGTCACCATCGTCAGCGTGGCCCGATTTCTGCCCTGCGAGCTTGCTTGCAGGGCTGACCAGGGACGGTCCGGGTTTTTCCCGCTTCGATTTTTTGGTCTGCCCTTCGTGGTGCGTAATGCCGAGCCTGATGGCCGGAAAGCGCACCGTCAAAGTGGACCGGAGTAGTCTCCGGCAAGACCAGAGAAATCAAATGGCCCTGATCAGCCTCAAATCCCTCGGCGTCACCATGAGTGCGCCGCTGTTTGCCAATCTCGACCTCACCATCGGCACCGGCGACCGGCTCGGCATTGTCGCCGCCAATGGCCGCGGCAAGTCGACTTTGCTGAAATGCCTGACCGGCGGGATGGAGCCGACCTCCGGTGACATCACCCGCACGCGCGGCCTGCGCGTCGGTCATGTCGAACAGTCGGTTGCCCCGGTCCTTCGCACCCGTACGTTCCGGCAGGTGGTGGCGGATGCCTTGCCGTCCGAGCAGGCCGAAAGCGAGATGTGGCGTGTCGACGTGGTTCTGGATTCACTCGACGTGCCCGAGCCGATGCGCGAGCGGCCAATGCAGGCGCTGAGTGGCGGCTGGCAGAGGCTTGCGCTAATCGCACGCGTCTGGGTCACCGATCCGGACGTGCTGTTGCTCGACGAGCCGACCAACCATCTCGACCTTGTCCGCATCAGCCAGCTCGAAACCTGGCTGAACACGCTGCCGCGCGAGGTGCCCGTCGTCATCGCCAGCCACGACCGCGCCTTCCTCGACGCCACCACCAACCGGACCCTATTCCTGCGCCCGGAACAGTCGCCGGTGTTTGCCCTGCCCTACTCCCGCGCCAGGCAGGCGCTCGACGAGGTCGATGCTTCGACCGAGCGCAAGTTCCAGCGCGACATGAAGGTGGCGCAGCAATTGCGCCGGCAGGCGGCCAAGCTCAACAACATCGGCATCAATTCGGGCAGCGACCTTTTGACGGTGAAGACCAAGCAGCTCAACCTGCGGGCCGAAAAACTGGAAGAAGCGGCCGCACCGGCGCACCGCGAAAAGTCGGCGGGTGCCATAAAACTGGCCAATCGCGGCACCCACGCCAAGGTGCTGATCACGCTCGACGACGCGGCTGTGGAAACACCCGACGGCACCCCGCTGTTTCGAACCGGCAAGCGCCATATCTGCCAGGGCGACCGCATCGTGCTGCTCGGCCGCAACGGCGTCGGCAAGTCGCGCTTCGTCACCCTGATCCGCAATGCCATTGTCGAACCGGACACGGTGCCGAATGTGAAGGTGACGCCGTCGACGGTGCTAGGCTACAGCGACCAGGCGCTGTCGGGCATCAGCGGCGACGACACGCCGCTGATGCTGGTCTCGCGCCGCTACGATGTCGGCGAGCAGCGTGCCCGCTCGCTGCTGGCAGGCGCCGGCGTGGTCATCGAGATGCAGGAGAAAAAGATCGGTGCGCTGTCCGGCGGCCAGAAGGCGCGGCTGATGATGCTGGCGCTGAGGCTCGCCAATCCCAACTTCTATCTGCTGGTCGAGCCGACCAACCATCTCGACATCGACTGCCAGGAAG
>NZ_RZRW01000342.1:0-6437 GCF_003998745.1 Mesorhizobium sp. M7A.F.Ca.US.014.04.1.1
CGCCAGCAGTGTGCCGGCGTCTGCAATGCTGACCGGGTCGATCGTCGCCGCCGGCACACTGCTGGCGACGCGGATGGTGGCGCCCGGCGCGCCCTGGGCGCGCGCCAGCGACGGCATGCCGCCAAGGCCGGCGGCCATGCCGATGCGGCCCAGCAGCGGCAGCGACAGGCCGAGCAGGCTGCCGTGACGGACGAAGTCGCGGCGGCTGACACGGCCGTCGACGAGGCCGTCGATCAGGTGATTTTCAAGCGGCGTGCGATTGCGCCGGATAAGGTCGAGAATGCTGTGGTTCTTGCTCATGGGTTTTTACCCTTTCCCCTATTTCTTATGGTTGACGAAATTTTCGTGGATTGCTCCATTTTCCCGGCACCGGAGGCCTGTCTACCGGAACTTTAGCATGCGGTTTTGTCCGGTCCATCCAGTCGTGGCGTGGACGCTCGGGGTTGTTGGTTGCACGGCTTCCACCGTCTTTGTCCAACCTTCCCGCCCGAAATCGCGGCGGTTGGCTTCTCGTGTCTGGCCGTCGGTCTTGGCCGCTAGCCGTCATCTAGTTCAGCGGCAAACGGCGATAGGTTCCGGGCTTTGCCGGGTCATGATACTTGTTGCACGGTCCTTTCTCGGTAAAGTCTCTGTGACAGGCAGCGAGGTTTTCGCGCGACAAGGTGACGCCGAGACCGGGACCTTCCGGAACGCGCACGACATTGTTTTTCGGCGAAAACGGTCCTTCCTCGGTGACATCCATCGGCAGCATGCGAAACAGCGACTGGTTCGGCTCCCTGATCCAGCCGAGTGCCGCGCACAGATGCAGATAGGCGGCGCTGCCGATGCC
Organism: Mesorhizobium sp. M7A.F.Ca.US.014.04.1.1; assembly: GCF_003998745.1. Classification (NCBI taxonomy): domain Bacteria; kingdom Pseudomonadati; phylum Pseudomonadota; class Alphaproteobacteria; order Hyphomicrobiales; family Phyllobacteriaceae; genus Mesorhizobium; species Mesorhizobium sp. M7A.F.Ca.US.014.04.1.1. The sequence continues at coordinate 830 of NZ_RZRW01000342.1, forward strand.
GCTGTCGCCGCTGTAGCACCAGAAATCGATCCCGGCATGCTCGCAGGCGCCGACGAAGCGCAACAGCCGGCCGATGCCGCCATGCGTCGTCGGGTTGCCGACGAACGCGTCCGGCACTTTGGTTTCCATGGCGCGCGCAATGTCGATGTTGTGGGTCGAGAACGGGATCGAGCAATGGCGCCGCAACTCGCGCATCTCCTCGATGGTCGCCACCGGATCCTCCCAGTTGCGCACGCCCAATTCTTCCAGCGGGCGCGCCAGCCGCCGCGCGGTGCTGAGCGAATAGGCCTGGTTGGAATCGATACGGATCATCGCATCGTCGCCGAGTTTCCTGCGGATCAGCTCGACCATCCTGAGCGAGATTTTCGGATCTTCGGTCGAGAACTTGCCTTCGAAGAAAGTCGTTCCATGCGTCTCATGCAATTCGACGCAATAGTCGGCGACTTCCTGGGGCGTCGTCTCGCCCTTCACCTTTGGCCCATCACCGCGCAGCGAAAAATAGTCGGTGAACGGGATATCCTTGCGTACGGCGCCGCCGAGCAACTGGTAGAGCGGCTGGTTCCACGCCTTGCCGCGCAGGTCCCACAAAGCCATCTCGATGGCGCCGAAAGCCATGATGCGTGTGCGGTCGTTGATCGACTGCACGCCGGTCCAAAAGGGCAGGCAGACATGCTCGGCGCCGGCGATGTCGAAGGCATCGCGCCCGACCAGCCGCGGCGCCAGGACATCATTGATGATCGCGGCCGCCGCTGGCGTCGGCGCTTCGCCGAGGCCGACCAGGCCATCCTCGGTCTCGACTTCGACGACGGTCGGTGAAAATCCGTCGAGTTCGCCGAACACCCAGGCATAGGGCGCTTCGAGGCGCAAATTGATCGGCGTGGCTTTGATGCTGCGGATTTTCATCTCAGCGCCCGACCTCGAAGAACGGCGCGCCGAGCAGATCGGGAACGACGTCTATGCCGAGACCCGGCCCGTCTGGAATGCCCATGCGGCTGCCGGTGACCGGTGGCATGTTCGATGCCGTGCGCACCGTCACCCATTCATGGAAGGCGATGGCGTGCAGCCGGCGCTCTTCCGGCGTCGACAGCGACAGATGCGCCATCGCCGCGGTGTCGATCTCGGCGCCGCCCGTGTCCTCGACCGTGATCATGAAGCCGAGGTCGACGGCAATGTCGCGGATCTGGCGTGTCTTCGTCACGCCGCCAAGGCGCGAGATCTTCAGCGTCAGCCCGTCGGCCGCGCCCAGGCGATGAATTTCCAGCATCGCCTCGAGCGAGGTGACGGATTCGTCGAGCACCATCGGCTTGTCGAGCATGCGGCGCACCGACATGTTTTCATCGATCGTGGTGCAGGGCTGCTCGAACGTGTAGTCGATGGCGCGCGTGGCATCGGCGAATTGGCGCGCCTGATAGGGAGTCCAGCCGGCATTGGCGTCGCAGAAGATGACCGTGCCTTTCGGCACCGAGGAGGCAACCGCGATGACGCGTTCGATGTCGTCATGGACATTGCCGCCGACCTTGACCTGCAGCCGGTGGAAGCCGTCCTTGACGATGCGCTTGGCCAGCGCGGCCATGGCGTCGACGCTCCCGTGCGTGACGACCTTGTAGAGTTCCGCGGTGTCGCTTTCCTTGCCGCCGAGCAGCGTGACCAGCGGCACGTCGGCTGCGCGCGCCGCCAGATCCCAGCAGGCCATGTCGAGCGCCGACTTGATGTAGGGATGGCCCTTGAACACCGTGTCCATCAGCCGCCCGATGCTGGCCAGCCCGCGCGGATCGCGGCCGATCAGATGCGGCGCGATCTCGACCACGCCGGCGCGAACGCCGGCGGGGAAGGCGGCCGAGTAAAAATTGCCGAGCGGCGCCATCTCGCCCCAGCCGGTGATGCCGCTGTCTGATGTCATGGACACGATCACGGCGTCGAAGGCGTCGGCCTCGCGCCCCTTCGACATGCGGTATAGCCCGTCAACGAAGGGCTGCATGACGTGGTAGGCCTTGATGGTCTCGATCTGCACGTGTCTTGTCCGCTGTCTGTGGTGTTGGGAACGGGTCAGGCGCCCCTCGATGGGCGTTGTTCGAGGCTGCGCGCGTAGGCAAGCAACTCCTCGAAGTCGAGATCGATATGCTCCCTGGCATGGCGCTGGGCCGCACGCATGTCCTTGCCCTTCAGCAACCGCACATAGGTTTCGTGAACGTCTTCGGCCGGCACCGGCTCGTTGCGGGCATGCTGGTGGAGCGCGAAATACATCTGCAGCCGGCTGGTCAGCCGCTGCCAGGTTTCCAGCAGCACCGAATTGTCGGCCCATTCGTAGATCAGGCCATGCAGTTGCAGCGCGGTTTCGATCTGGCGTGTCGTGTCCAATGCGCGGGTCGCCTGCTTCACGGCTTCGTGGCGCCGGTCGAGCTCGTCGAAGAAGCGCTGGTCACGCAGCGGCCACGCCCGCTCGATGGCCAGCTCGTCCATCACCTTGTTGAACGAATAGGCATCGTCGATGTCCTTGGCTGTGACCTCGATGACGAAGGTGCCGGCATAGGGGATGCTGGTCAGGATCCCTTCCTGGACCAGCTCGCGCATCGCCTCGCGCAGCGGCGCGCGGCTGACCCGCATCTGTTCGGAGATACGGAGCTCGTTGAGCTTCTGGCCGGGCGCGAGCTGGCCGGTCAGGATCGCGCGCCGCAACAGCGCAACGATCTCGGCGCGTCGCGTCGTATCCGCGATAGGACTGAAATCCGCTTTCGCCATTCGGCCACTCCCAGGAAACCGAAAGCAAGACAAGCAGATTGTCGACAATCTAACAAGAGGCTATCTCAATTGATTGGCCAACGCTGCAGAGACCGTTTCGAAATTCCCTCTGGCGAGTCATATGGAGCCGCTGTGGAACGGTTGCCGCCGCTGAATGCGATCAAGGCTTTTGAAGTTGCCGCCCGTGCCGGCGGCTTCACTTTGGCCGCCTCTGAACTCGGCGTTTCGTCGGCGGCGGTCAGCCAGCAGATACGCAATCTCGAAACCTGGTTCGGCAAGCAGCTGTTCGTGCGCAGCGGCAACCGCATCGCGCTCACCGACGCCGATCGCCTCGGCAAGGCTCGGCCTGGGCATCGCGCTTGGCCAGCGGGTCATGGCGCACGCCGATCTGGAGGCCGGTCGGCTGATTGCGCTCTCCTCGTCTCGGTGCACCTCGGGCACCCCTATTGTGCATTCATGCCGCCGGCCAAGGCCGACCGGGCCGATGTTGCCGGTCTGGTGGAACTGCTCAGTCGAGCGGCGCCCGCGACCTGTGGGAAGGCCGGGGCGCCGCGCTGAAGCCGGATCCTGACGGGGGTGTTCAGGTGGCCGGCTTTTCCGGTATCGGCGATACGGGCGCTCCGGGGCCGATCTTCTGCAGATTGCCCGTAATCACCTGGTCGCCCTCGGCGACGCCGCTGAGGATGGCGACCTGATCGCCGCTCGTCGGTCCGAGCGAAACCAGCCGCTGGTCGACCGTATTGCCCTTGCCGACGACATAGAGATATTTGCCGAGCTGGCTTGAGCCCAGCGCCGTCTGTGGCACCATCAGCGCATCGGCCTGCTCTCTCACATGCAGCCGGACACGGACATATTGGCCCGGCAGCAGCGTGAACTTGCCATTGCCGATCGTCGCGCGCGCCGTGATCGTGCCGGTCGAGCGGTCGACCGAATTGTCGATGAAGGTAAGCTCGCCCTTCTGGCTTGCCTCGGTCTGGCCGGGGAGCAGGACATCCACTTCGATCGGGCCGTTCGCACGGGCTTGCTCGATCTCGGTCAGATCCGTCTCGCTCGGGTTGAAGGTGACGTAGATCGGGTCGAGCTGCACCAGCGTGTTGAGCACGGTGCCGGCGACGCTGACCAGCGTTCCGACCGAGGCCTGGTTGCGGCCAAGGCGCCCGGCAAACGGCGCCCGGATTTCAGCGTAGCTCAGATTGAGCTCTGCCGTGCGGACCGCCGCCTGGTTCAGCGCCAGCGATGCCTGCGCTTCGCGCAAGGTGCTGGTGCGCTGGTCGAAGCCGTCCTTGGCGAGGTAGCCGCTCTTGGCGAGCTCGGTGCCGCGACCAAGATTCGAGCGGGCATAGTCGAGCGTCGCCGTGTCGCGCTGCACTTGGGCCTTGGCCTGGTCGAGCGCCGCCTGGAAGTCGTCAGGCGAGATCTTGTAGAGAAGATCGCCTTGCCGGACGTCGACGCCGTCGGCTGCGGTCTGCTCCTGCAGATAGCCGGGAATCCTCGCCTGTAAGGTGATGCTGCGGATCGGCTCTGTCCGCGCGGCATAGTCGAGGTAGATCGGGATCGTCTTCTTGACGACGCTGACCACCGGCACCGGCATGACGAACGCCGCCGGGGCGGGCGCCGCACCTGCCGTGCCGGCATTGAGGCTGAGATTGCCCATATCGAGCAGGTGGACGCTGGCCACCGAGATCGCACCCAGCGCGACAGCCGTTCCCAACGCGATTTTCCATTTACGCATGATCAGTCTCCAATCTTATTCGGCCGCTTCCGCCAGGGGCGGTAAAGCGTGCTCAGCAGTTGGTTCATTGTCTTGAGAGGTGGGCTCGTCTTTGCCGCGGCGTTCACGCAGCTGTTCGATGACCGCGTAGAACACCGGCACGAACACCAGCGACAGGATGGTCGCCGCGACCATGCCGCCGAACACGGTGGTGCCGATCGACTGCCGGCTTGCCGCACCGGCGCCGGTCGCAAACATCAGCGGCAGCACGCCGAGGATGAAGGCGAAGGCCGTCATCAGGATCGGCCGCAGCCTGAGCCGTGCCGCCTCCATCGCCGCGTCGACGATGCTGAGGCCTTCCTCGCGCCGTCGCCTTGCGAATTCGACGATCAGGATCGCATTCTTGGCCGCCAGGCCGATCAGCATGACGAAGCCGATCTGCGAGTAGACGTCGATCTGCATGCCACGCAGCAACAACGCTGCGAAGGCGCCGAACAGGGCCAGTGGCACCGCCAACAGCACCATGAACGGCATCGCCCAGCTCTCATACTGCATCGCCAGGATCAGGAAGACGAAGACAATGGCGAGGCCGAAGACGACGGACGCGATCGATCCTGCCTTGAGCTCCTGGAAGGTGATGCCGGTCCATTCGAAACCGAAATCCCTTGGCAGCGCGGTTGCAGCGGCCCGTTCCATGGCGGCAACCGCCTGGCCGGAGGAAAAGCCCGGTGCGGCGCCGCCATTGATCGAGGCCGAGGCATTGTTGTTGTAGTGCGGCACGGTCTCCGGGCCGACGAAGGGCACGAGTTTGCCCAGCGTCGAGAGCGGCACCATGCCGCCGGAGGCATTGCGCACATAGAGCCGCGAAATGTCGGCGGCACCTGCACGTGCATCCTTGTCGGCCTGGATGGTCACCCGGAAGGTGCGGCCAAACAGGTTGAAGTCGTTGACGTAGAGCGAGCCGAGATAGATCTGCAGCGTGTTGAAGACATCGGGCAGGTTGAGGCCGAGCAGTTTGGCCTTGCTGCGGTCGAGGTCGTAGTTGAACTGTGGCGTCGAGGTCGAGAACGGCGAGAACAGCTGCTGCGGGTTGATTTCCGGCTGCTTGCGCGCCTCGGCGATCACGGCTTGCGTCGCATCGTTGAGGGCTGAACTGCC
>NZ_RZRW01000343.1:0-6427 GCF_003998745.1 Mesorhizobium sp. M7A.F.Ca.US.014.04.1.1
ACGGCCCATTTCTCGATGACCTCCGGAATTCCGATCTGGCGGTCCTTCATCGGGTCGTACATGGCGACCGTATCGCCAACCAGTTGCATCAAATCCTTATCGGAGGAGATGATGGTGGTATCGCCGCCGGCTTCGCAGGCGAGCCTCGCATAGGTGGCGATCAGATCGTCAGCCTCGTAGCCTTCGATCTCGACGCAGGGCAGGTTGAACGCCCTGGTCGCCTGGCGGATCAGGCCGAATTGCGGGATCAAATCTTCCGGCGGTGCCGAGCGGTTGGCCTTGTATTCGGGGTAGAGGTCGTTGCGGAAGGTTTTTGACGAATAGTCGAAAATGACGGCGAAATGCGTCGGCACGATGCCTACATCGGTATTGCGGGCGTCGAGCATCAGCTTCCACAGCATGTTGCAGAAGCCGGAAACGGCGCCGACCGGCAGGCCGTCGGATTTGCGGGTCAGCGGCGGCAGCGCGTGATAGGCACGGAAGATGTAGCCGGAGCCGTCGACAAGGAAGAGATGATCGCCTTTTTTCATGCCGGCAGGGATAGCGCGGCGCGGCGGCTTGGTCCATGCCAAAGGCAGCCTCGACTATCGGTTCCGGCAACACCCTGACAGATCGCCGTCACCCTGCTCACGCCCATGTTACAAAACTGTAATTTTCGTGCCCTTGAATCGCCACGTTCAGAGACCCAAATACACGTCATCGGCAGTTTTCGCCGAGTCCGGAGCAAGGCCCGTCCCCCGCCTATCCCGGACACCTGCGGCAGCCTATCCCCCCTCTCCGGGCTGCCGCATCGTTTCGAGTAGAAGGCCGCCGTGGTTCCCCCTCCACCACGGCGGTCTTTTTTTGCCTCGCAGAGACGTTTGCAGCCCGTGGTCCAATGATCGCGGGCTTTTCGTTTTCCCGTCATGCCTTTACGGTTCCGGTTCTGAATCGAAAGGCTTCACATATGTCCGCAGTTTCCCCCGTCCTCGACCGTCTCGACAAGAATCTCGACCAGAGCCTCGAGCGCCTGTTCGGCTTGCTCAGGATCAAGTCCATCTCCACCGATCCAGCCTATGCCGCCGACTGCCGCAAGGCGGCGGAATGGCTGGTGGCCGAACTCGAGCTGATCGGCTTCGACGCCAGCGTTCGCGACACGCCCGGCCACCCGATGGTGGTTGCGCACCATGACGGCCCGGCCGGTTCGCCGCATGTGCTGTTTTACGGCCATTATGACGTTCAGCCGGTCGACCCGATCGAATTGTGGGAAAGCGATCCGTTCGCGCCTGCTGTCAAGGAGGTCGGGCCGGACCACAAGGTGATCGTCGGTCGGGGGTCGGCCGACGACAAGGGCCAGTTGATGACCTTCGTCGAGGCTTGCCGCGCCTGGAAACAGGTGCATGGCAATCTGCCTTGCCGCATCACCATCCTGTTCGAGGGCGAGGAGGAATCCGGTTCGCCTTCGCTGAAGCCGTTCCTCGAGGCCAATGCCGGCGAACTCAAGGCCGATTTCGCGCTGGTCTGCGATACCGGCATGTGGGATCGCGACACGCCGTCGATCTGCGTCGGATTGCGCGGGCTGGTGGGTGAGGAGATCACGGTGAAGGCCGCCGACCGCGACCTGCATTCGGGCCTCTATGGTGGTGCCGCCGCCAACCCGATCCGCGTCCTGGCCAGGGTGCTGGCCGATGTCCACGACAAGGACGGCCACATCACCATTCCCGGCTTCTATGATGGCGTCGAGGAAACGCCGTCGCAGATCCTGAAATCATGGGAGACGCTCGGCGAGACTGCCGAGACGTTCCTGGGACCGGTCGGCCTGTCGATCCCGTCGGGCGAAAAGGGCCGCTCCGTGCTGGAATTGACCTGGGCGCGGCCGACGGCCGAGTTCAACGGCATCATCGGCGGCTATACCGGCAAGGGCTTCAAGACGGTGATCGCGGCCGAAGCCTCGGCGAAGGTCTCGTTTCGCCTTGTCCACAAGCAGGACCCGAAAAAAATCCGGGCCGCGTTCCAGAAGTTCGTCAAGGAGCGCATTCCGGCCGACTGTTCCGTCGAATTCCATCCGCATGGCGGCTCGCCGGCAATCCAGCTTTCCTACGACTCGCCCTTCCTGGCCAAGGCCAAGAATGCGCTGTCCGACGAATGGCCGAAGCCGGCGGTTACGACGGGCAGCGGTGGCTCCATTCCGGTTGTCGGCGATTTCCAGACCTATCTCGGCATGGAATCGCTGCTGGTCGGGTTCGGCCTCGACGACGACCGCATCCACTCGCCCAACGAGAAATACGAGCTCAGCTCCTTCCACAAGGGCCAGCGCTCCTGGGCGCGGATTCTCGATGCCTTGACGCGCTGAGCAGCGGAACCCCTGTTTTCCTGTTGATTTTTCAGCCGATCGCGGCGAGGACGGGCCACAAGATAAAGCGCTGCAGCATCCCCTGCGGGTCAGGGGGCACTGTAGGGCTCGACCGGAGAAGACAATGGCCGATATCCGTTTCCATAAAAACGACCTGCCCGACCTCTCGCACTACAATGTCGGGGCAGTGGCCATCGACACCGAAACGCTCGGGCTCAATCCGCATCGCGACCGGCTGTGAGTGGTGCAGATTTCGCCCGGCGACGGCAGCGCCGACGTCATCCAGATCGCGCCCGGCCAGAAGAAGGCGCCGAACCTCGTCAGCCTGCTGAGGAACCGTGGCGTAACCAAGCTGTTCCACTACGGCCGCTTCGATCTTGCCGTTCTCTACAATGCGTTCGGCGTCATGCCGGAGCCGGTGTTCTGCACCAAGATCGCCTCGCGGCTGACCCGCACCTATACCGACCGCCACGGGCTCAAGGACATCTGCTTCGAGCTTCTCGGCGTCGGGCTGTCCAAGGCGCAGCAATCGTCGGACTGGGCGGCCGAGACGCTGTCGCCCGAACAGCTCGAATATGCGGCTTCCGACGTGCTCTATCTGCACCGGTTGCGCGATGTACTGGCCGGACGGCTGGCGCGCGATGGGCGGACCAAGGAGGCCGATGCCTGCTTCCGCTTCCTGCCGACGCGTGCCAAGCTTGACCTGATGGGCTGGGACGAAGAGGATATCTTCGCCCATAGCTGAGGGCCGTTGGCGCGCTCCGCGGGCCGGTGACCGTTTGGAACCGGATACAGGCCGTCGCGTTCTGTCGGCTCAGTTTGTCGGTGCAATTGGGGATAATGACATGGCGGACAGAAAGCCGATTGCGACCGCGCCGACAGACGGCTCCAAGGTCTCCGTGACCTGGAAGGACAGCGACGGCGTCATCAACGAATCCATCGCGCAATATCGCGACGACGGCTGGTGGGTCTATATCGACAGTCACACGCAAAAGAAGGTCGAGCCGACCAGCTGGCGCCCTGCCGCAAGCGACGACGACGATCAATAAGCGCGCCGCTGGTGAGGCCGGCTGCTTTCGAATAGCCTAAGCTGTTGATGTCGAGGCCGATTCGGGCTTTCCGGTCCGCGGTCGCCCTCTTGCTCGGAGGAAATCGCTATGGGTGTCGAAAGCTTGCTCGTCTTCATCATCATCGGTGCCATCGCCGGCTGGCTCGCCGGTCTCATCGTTTCCGGCTTCGGCTTCGGCCTGATCGGCAACATCATCGTGGGCATCGTCGGTGCGTTCATGCCGGCTGGCTGTTTCCGCGGATCGGCTTTTCCATCGGCCGCGGCACTCTCGCCGCGATCATCCATGCCACGATCGGCGCCATCATCCTGCTGGTACTGGTCAAGGTTCTGAAACGAGCCTGAGGCTCGACAACGCAAAGAGCGCGCCATGAAACAGAATACGCTCTATCTCGTCATCGGCGCGCTCGTCGTCGTGGTCATCGCGCTCGGCATCTATGTCTATCGCGAGCAGACCAAACCCAAGGGCGTCGAGCTCAAGATCGACGACAAGGGCATTTCGATCCAGCAGAACTAAGCCATGCGGGGGCGCGACATGGTTGCTTCTGACGCCCCGGAAGACGTCGATCAGCCCCCGATCACCGTGGCGGAGTGGGAGAGGCTGAACCGGCCGCCAAGGCGCGAGGCGCTGCTGCGCTATCGTTGGCGGGTGTTTCGCTTTCTGAGGACATCCGCACCGGTCAGCGAATTGCAGGGGCAAGAGCAGGTATTCCGCGATGCGGTCGTCGCCACCGTGGCCTTCAACCGGCCCGAAATGATCGAATGGCAGATCCACCTGGTACGCCGATACCTGGCCGAGCACGAAAGCTACATCGTTTTCGACAACAGCAACAAGGGCGAGGCAAGGGAAGCAATCCGCGATCTCTGCCGTCGCCAGCATGTCCCCTATGTCGCATTGCCGAAGAACAGGCTGGTCGTCAGCAGATCGCACGGTCAAGCGCTCAACTGGATCGTGCGGAATTTCTTGCCCAGGTTCGGGCCGAAGCTGTTCGGCTTCATCGATCATGACATCTTTCCGACTGAACCGTTTTCGATCCGCGCCCGGATGGAGGGCAAAAGCCTCTACGGCAGCGTGCGGCGCGATACGCCGACGCCAGGCGGCTGGTTCCTGTGGCCCGGCTTCTGTTTTTTCGACGGAAGCCTTTTGCGGCGACGGCTGGATTTCGCCCCGAGCTACAAGTTTCATATGGATTCCGGCGGCGGCAACTGGCCTGTGCTCTACAGGTCGATCGATCCGGCGCTGGTTCGATTCGCTGAAAACAAATCGCTTCGCTTCGGCGCCGGACATGATCAATCCGAGGATTTTTTCATGATGGTCGAGGGCTGGCTGCACGTCACGAACGCCTCGAACTGGAGGCGACAGCCGGTCGACAGGGGCGAACACATTGTCGCGCTGTTGCGGCAAGCCGGCGGTCCCGACCAGCCGGATGTGAAGTTCGAGCCCATCTGAACGAGACAGCGAACAGCGTGGCGTCAGTAACCTGCAAAGAGCAGACGCTGGCGTTTTTGGCTGCCCAACCCCAAGGCCGGCATTCGAACACGACTTAACCCGCCCTTAAATCGCCGCATCTACTCTTCAACCCGAACGCCATAGGCATCGGGGACATCAAGCACAGCGCATGGCGAACCGCAGAGACAGTCGCATCGAACCCAGTTTCGAGGGGCCGCCGCAGGCGCGGTCCTCGGCGGGTCTTTCGGTGAACGAGGAGGATCGCGTCGTGCCGAGCAATCGCAAAGCCTCCGCAAAACGCAAGCCGGCCAAAGGGAAATCGTCGCGGGTCAAGCGCGGCAGAAGCCGGCGCGGCCTGTTCGGCGTGCTCGGCCGGCTGTTCTACTGGTGCTTCGTGCTCGCCATCTGGGGCGGCATCGCCGTGGCCGGCATCGTCATCTACTACGGCGCCAAGATGCCGGCGGCGACGACCTGGTCGATTCCCGACCGCGCCCCCAACATCAAGATCGTCTCGGCAGATGGCCAATTGCTCGCCAATCGCGGCATGAGCGGCGGCGAGGCGGTCGGCCTGCACGAAATGTCGCCCTATATCCCGGAAGCCGTCATCGCCATCGAAGATCGGCGCTTCTACTCGCATTTCGGCATCGACCCGATCGGGCTTTCCCGCGCCATGGTCACCAATGTGCTTGGCGGGCATTTCTCGCAGGGTGGCTCGACGCTGACCCAGCAATTGGCCAAGAACCTGTTCCTGACACCCGACCGCACGCTGGAGCGCAAGGTGCAGGAAGTGCTGCTGGCGCTATGGCTGGAGCACAAGCACACCAAGGACCAGATCCTCGAAATGTACCTGAACCGGGTGTATTTCGGCTCTGGCGCCTATGGCGTCGAAGCCGCCTCGCGCCGCTATTTCGGCAAGAGCGCGCGCGACGTCACCCTGTCGGAAGCCGCATTGCTTGCCGGCCTGCTGAAGGCGCCGTCGCGGCTGTCCCCGGCACGCGATCCGAAGGCCGCCGAGGAGCGCTCGCAGCTGGTGCTTGCCGCCATGCGCGACGAGGGCAAGATCAGCGCCAAGGAACTGACCTCGGCGATGAGCGCGCCGGCAACGCGTGCGCCGTCCTATTGGACCGGCTCGGAGAATTACGTCGCCGATACCATCATGGAGGAACTGCCCGACCTGATCGGCGACGTACGCGGCGATATCGTCATCGACAGCACCGTCGACCTAAACCTGCAGAAGCTCGCCGAGCAATCGATCCGCAGGCTGATCGACGACAGCGGCAAGAAACTCAACGTCAGCCAGGGCGCCCTGGTGTCGATCGACGATTCCGGTGCGGTGCGCGCCATGGTCGGCGGCTACGACTATTCGACCAGCCAGTTCGACCGTGCTTCGGAGGCACGTCGCCAGCCGGGTTCGGCATTCAAGCCGTTCGTCTATATGGCCGCTCTTGAAGCCGGCCGCACGCCCGACAGCATCCGCAACGATGCGCCGATCAAGATCGGCAACTGGACGCCCGACAATTACGGCGGCAAGTATTTCGGCAAGGTGACGCTGGCCACTGCGCTGGCCAAGTCTCTGAAC
>NZ_RZRW01000344.1:0-6410 GCF_003998745.1 Mesorhizobium sp. M7A.F.Ca.US.014.04.1.1
TTGCTGGTAATCGTCGAATTCAGCCTGATCATCGCAGCTTTCCAACTCGTCAGCGTGAAATATGGGATCCTCTATTCCGCCGCCTTCGCGGTTCTTCTTGCGGTCGCGGGCGAGACATCAAGCATTGAGAACCCCATTTTCGTATTTTACACCAATCCGATCCTGATCGATTTCGCTTTCGGCATCGTCATCTTCAAGCTTTCCAACTCCGGGCTGTTCCCTTTCAAACTGCCGTGGAGCGGGGCCGTTACCCTCGCGGCGGCGGCAGTCGCCTTCGGAGCCTTAGCAGCAGTCTTGCGTCCTTTCTGTTGGCCGGCGCTGCCCCGTCTCCTCGCGCTCGGCATGCCGATGTCGGTCCTGTTGCTGGGGGTTGTCGCTCTGGAGCAGCTCGGTGTCTTCAGCGACTCCAAGCTCTTGAACTTTCTCGCCAAATGCACTTATGCGATCTACTTGACCCACTGGTTCGTGGCTATCGTATCCGAGAAGCTCGTTGCCGAAAGCGGAGATTCGGCGCGGCTCGCCTCGGTGCTGTTGTTCGTGACGCCCATGGCCGTCACCTGCGTTTCGGTGCTGGTTTATCTTTTTGCTGAAGTGCCGCTGACCCGATATCTCTCCGGCCGCTTCACAGACAGCTGAATGAGACGGAGAGGCTGGCGATGAGGTTGCACCTCCCCCTACGCCTTTGGTCGATTGTCATCCCCTAGCCTTTTAGACGGCATGACCTTCCAGCCGATTTGTTGGAGGATGGGCCCGGAAACCAAGTCTTTGTCCTCGATCGTGGCGTGGTGCCTGTGCTGGCCCACATCAGGTCGCTCCGATAACCGAGGCGACCAATCAGGTAAGGGGAGCCTGTGCTGATGCCCAGCATCAATGTAGTCATACCCTGCTACAACGCTGATCGGTTCCTCGCGCAATGTATACGCAGTGTGCTTTCGCAAGGCATCGACGATCTCCGGATTGTTGTTATCGATAACGCGTCAACAGACGACAGCGTGGAAGTGGCACGCCGACTTGCCGCCCAAGACAGCCGGGTTGAAGTCGTGTGCCACGCCAGGAATGTAGGGCCAATTGCGTCCTTCAACGAAGGCGTCGAGCTTGCGCGAGGAGACTACTTCATCCTTTTGTGCGCCGACGATCTCCTGACAGACGGCTCGCTCCAACGCGCCGTTGATGTCCTCGAAAGCAATCCTGGGGCTGCTTTCGCCATAGGGTCTGATCTCAGCATGATCGAGGGGAAGGATTTTGCCGAACCAAGTCAACCAGATGGATGGCGCGTAACGGCGGGTGCCCGGTTCATTGAAGACTGTTGTCGTCATCTGGGCCATCTGGGAGTGTCCCTGGCCTTGGGAGCGGTGCTGGTCAGGATGACTGCGCAAAAGGCGGTGGGTCACTACCGTGCGTCACTCGCGCACGCGCCCGATTTGGAGATGGTGCTTCGCCTCGCGCGGTTGGGTTCAATCGTGGAATTCGAGGGCGCGCTCGGTATCCGACGCGTGCATGCAGCACAAATAACGGTGGTCCACTTTTCGGACAAATTAACGCAATTGAAAGAACGAGAGGCGGTATTCGCCAGCTTCTTCTCGTGCGAAGGCGCTGCCATGCCGGCGGCATCGGGGCTTCGTCGCATGGCAATGCGCCGGGTTGCCGATGCCGCTTATTGGTCGGCAGTCTCTCATATTGTCCGAGGAAGGACCGCTTGTGGCGTCGAATTGCTTAGATATAGCTTTTCGCTGTCTCCGATATTGAGGCTGTTTCCGCCGCTGGGCCATCTTTATCGAACGAAGGGCGCCGTCAGACGGGCCTTGGCAGTGGTTTCCGGTCGGTCGGGCTCGTCCACCCGCCAAGTGGAGCATGCGGATACAGCATAGTGCTGATCAAATCCTGTCGAGTGCCACTTTAGAGAGGCGCCCGCCTCCCTACACCATTTGTGATGACAAGCTGCTATCAGCCACCTGGCCTGCCTTGCGGAGCCAAGACAGGAACGGGCCATAGCACACATCGCAGGAAAAGAGGCTGGCGAATACATGCGCGGTACCCTCGGATTTCTGACGCCGAAGTTCCGCATTGCTTAACAGCGCGATGACCGCCTGTGCAAAGTCTGCACCACCATTGGCCACGATCGCTCCCTCATCAAGTTGGTGGGGGTCACCTGCGTCCACACCTATCGAGGTCGTCACGAGGGGGCGGCCGTAAGACATGGCCTCGGCCACCTTTATCTTGACGCCGGCGCTGCCGGAAACGAGCGGGGCCACGACAAGCTGGGCGCGCCTATATTCGGGAGCGAGGTCCGGGAGCGCTCCCACACACTCCAGGCCGGCCGCCGGCGTAACCTCACATGTGAAGGCGGCGGTTCCGACGATGCGAACCCTTGCCGTGGGGCATGAGGTTCGAACAGTTGGCCAGACCTCCTTCAGGAACCACGACAGTGCGGCACGATTTGGCTCTGTGGCATTCCCGACGAAGAGAACGATGGGCTCATTGCTGTCGGGTTGCTTTTCGTGATTGTCGAAGCCCATGCCAAGAGAGATCACGCGTGTCACCCCGAGATGGTTGCGGGCGTAGGAGGCGTCATCCTTGCTGTTGAAACCGACACACTCTGCCGCCTTCAGCGAGTTTGACAATCTCTTTTCCTCGGTCCAATTCTTGTCCGGGCCGGGGGTTGCGCCGGCCTCCCAGCGCGCTGCCCCGTTGCGGTGCTGAAGATGGCCAACAAGTGAGAAAACCCTGTTACCGTTGCGGGAGAGGCCAGGGGCGAAATGCACGGCATCGTGGAACAGTATGACGGCGTCCGGCCGTCCAGCTTCGATACGGTCAAGCACCCACTGAGTCTCTCCCTCGGAAAAGTTCTGGTCCGTCGTTGGGGAAACAGGTGCGGTCTTCCGTCCAAGGAACGATCCGGCCAGATGCCCGGACCGAAGCAACTCCGTGGATAGAAATGTTCTCTGGCCCAATCTGATACTTCGACGAACCTGCCACGAAGAAAACTGCTCTATTTCATATACGCTCCTACAGACTGGACTCCTTCGGCCGCGCGCTATGTTGGATACATACCCGTGTACCTCGTGGCCGGACTTCAGGAGATATCGCCCGAACGCCTGGATATAGGCGCCGTCTCCGCCGAAGAACGCGTCGTACGGATAGCTATGGACGATTGCTATACTGGCCATTTGCCCTCCAAAAAGCTTCTCTCTCGGGCCTTCGCCGGTCGAAGTCGCGGGCTGCGTCAAGCGCCGGCCCGCGCCTCGCCTCGAAAGCCCAGCAGCACATCCTGAAACAGCTTGAGCTGCCCCAAGACGAACAGCAAGACGAATGCATAGATACTCATCAGAACCAGCCCGCCAGCCGCGAGCCGCAGAAGCGAAGGAACCTCCGGGCCGAGATAGCGCTGCACTGCCAGCGCACCCACCGAGGCCACGATGCCGGCCATCCATGGCCTCATGATCGTCCGCAACAGATCCCCGACTGAAACCGGCGTTCCGTGCAGGCTCCACACCAGGTGTGGATAGAGCCAGAGCACCAGCGCCGTCGAGTAGCTCAGTGCAACGCCCTCGGGGCCGAAGGAGATTCCTGCGCAGTAGGAAGTGATGACGAGAGGGGCGATGGCGAAAGCCAGATACAGGCTGCGCTTCTGCTTGCCGGTCGAGATGAGCAGCCAATATGTAGGGTTGATGATCCCGAACACCAAGATGGTAGGCGTGAGCAGCCGGAAGATGGTCGCCGCCCCCGTCCATTGCGAGCCCAGCACCACGGTGATGATCTCATGTGCGAACAGGAACGAGAACATTGTGATGGGAACCGTCACCGCGATGACGATCGAATATCCCTTGAGGTAGAAGTTCCGCAACCGCGCGGGATCATGCTGCATTCGTGACAACGCCGAGAACAGTACCGCACCGACGGCGCTGTTGATGGTCGCCGTAGGGATGCCAATCAGCTGGAAGGCCCGGGTATACAATCCGAGCGACGCAGCGCCCCAGAGCCGCCCGAGAAGGACTTTCTCCACATTGTAGCCAATATAGACAACGAGGTTGTTCAGCGTGACGATTCCACCGAAATGCAAGAGCGAGCGAATATTGGCGCCGCGTCGAGGCCATCCAGGAATCCACCCGGTGGCGATCCAGCAGCCCAGGCTGTTGATTGCCGGCGAGATAAGTGTCGGGGCGATCAGTGCCCAGTAGCCGTAGCCACGCAACGCGAGCAGCACACCGGACAGGATGCCCACGCACAGGGCACCCGTTTCGATCGCGCTGAGTGTGACATAACGCAAGTCGCGCTCGATCAGAGCGGCATGTTGCACGCCGGCCGCGTTAAGCAGGAAAGCTGGAGCGACCGCGATGGCGATCCTGAGTAGACGCGGCTCATGGTAGAAGGCTGATATCGTGTAGGCACTCGCGGCGCAGAGCAGCGCGAGAAAGACCCCTACCAGTATGTTGATCCAGAACAGTGCCGAAACCTGGTCAAACGAAATCTCATGCTTTTGGATGGTAGCGGAGGAAAGCCCGGCGGTGGTGAAGACGTCGAAAATGCCTGTGAGTGCCACCACCATCGCGACCAGGCCGAAATCGTCAGGGCTGAGCAGGCGTGCCAGGATGGCAATATAGCCCACCCTGAGAATCAGGTTCACCCCCTGGCTCACCATCCTGGCGACGCCACTTTGAATGGCTTCCCTTTTAAGGTTGCGGGGTTCGCCTTTGGCACTGAGGGCCTTGTGGGTCATGTATCACTGGCTGCATACGCGCTTGTTTCCGTTTGAGCTGCCGTAGCATGCCCCATGTGAGCGATTGCCTCGCCAGGCACCCGTTCCAGCCAACTTTCTCGCCACCAGGGATAGACGGCTCTTGGGCACTGCATCCGGCAATCGCTATACCTCGAATTGCACCAGACTTTCTCCAGGATGACCGCCGGTCCCCTGAGCCGGTTGAGAAGTCCGGTCTTTTCATTGACAAACGCTGTTACTCGCGACCGGACCCTGAAAGTATGGTCGCAATAGGGGACCATCTCAGCGTCGAAATACAGGCCACGGTTCTTATTATCCGTGTCTAGGGTCTTGAGGATTTCTTCATAGGACTTAACCCTGATCAGCTCCCCCGGTTGGAGATCAAGCTTGATGGTTGGAACCGGCTGGCCGGCAGGTATCGATCCCCGATATCGTGGGAATGAAACGCCACCGTAAATGTGCTGCACCTTGTCATACAGCCAGCTGACAATCACGGAGAGCCTCCCGAGATGCAGACGGCCCATGTAGTGATAGATACTGAATACTGCTGCATAGATGAATCCGACCAGGAGACGCTTTTTGCTGGCGTTTCCCGATGCATAATCTTCCACATACTGCCGGGCATCCCACCAAGAAAGTGGGGTGGTCGCATCCAGAAGTTCTGTGGCTTGGCATGAGTATCTCGGACCACCTGAAAGTGGCTGGCTCTTGGCGCGCGTACCAGCCAGCACGTCGCTTTCCGTGCAACCTTTTCCATTCGCCGCGTTGGTTCGCGGCGCGATTGCTTCGTCCGAGGACGCCACAGGCCTGAGCCATGCCTCTTTCCAGAAGACCAGGCACGCTGCCTGACAACCTCCAAACGCGTTGCCGTCGCACCTCAGGTTTTCAAGATGGATGCCTCCGGATAACTTGCGTCCGCCAGCAAAATTGATCGTGTCACATGTCTTGTGCGCGCGCTTGTAAACACGAAAGCGGTGACCACAATATTGAAACATCTGTGGCATGAAAGGAAGCTCCTCAAGTCGACCATTTCTGTCGAGCGTAAGAAGGATTTCTTCCTTGGACCGAATCTCTACCCAGTCGCCGACCCTCAGTGACATGCAGCACTCCCGTCCACAGCGCGCTCCGCAACCAATGTCATTTGCCTAGTGCCGTACCATAGCATCCCTGGAATCCGACAGCCGTCCCCGAATTAGCGGTAGCTACCTTCCACTTTTGACGGAGTGGAGCCATCGCTGTCACATCACTACGATCCTTCTCTCGGACCCGAACGGTCTCAAAGGCATTTGGGCGGGCTGGTAAGGGTTAGGTGCGGTCGGGTGGAGGCCAGTCCAAATAGGCTGTCCCATGACCGCCGTCAAAAGGGGTAACGAGAGCCCGCGCTCAACCGTATGGGCAAATTGCGCGAAGTGTGTGCAGTCCCCACTATCCCGGATCTCGAAATCGGGCAGGGAGGCTTGTTGCCGTGTCGTTTCGTCTCGCAATCGTTGCAGCCTGCCTGCTGGCAACAGCCGCGCCTGCATCAGCCGATTTCCTCTGGGGCATCAATGGCCATCCAATAGTCTCCTATCCGGGCATTCCGGTGGAAAGGCAACTCGACTTCATCAAGGATCTCGGCCTGAAATCGTACCGCGTCAACGTTTCAGGCGTGGACAACGCGGATATGCTCTCCAACCTCGTCGACGCCGGGAAG
>NZ_RZRW01000345.1:0-6385 GCF_003998745.1 Mesorhizobium sp. M7A.F.Ca.US.014.04.1.1
CAGCCAGGAGGCGGCCAGGCCGCCGATCAAGGCGCCAACGAAGACGACCAGCAATGCTTCCGGCAGGAAACCCAGGCCCGTGACCCCGGTCGGGCGCGACATGCGGGTCCATTCATAGAAGATCGCCGCCGATATCACGGCGCACAGCAGCCGGAACGGCAGACCGCCGATCCAGGTCAGACCGAGAGTGATGATGGCGAGCACGATCGCCGAAACGACACGCAGCTGGAGATTGCTCATCCCGCGGCCGGTCGCGAAGCGACGTCCTGGCCTCCAAGTCCGCCGAAACGGCGTTCGCGGCCAGCAAACTCACGCAAGGCCTCGGCAAGGTGTTCGCGGCTGAAGTCGGGCCAGTAGCAAGGCAGGAAGACAAGCTCGCTATAGGCGGCCTGCCACAGGAGGAAATTCGACAGCCGAAGCTCGCCGCTGGTGCGAATGACCAGTTCCGGGTCGGGAATGCCTTGCGTATCAAGCGCAACGGCAAAGCTTTCGGCAGATATCGCCTCGGCGTCGAGTTCGCCACGCGCCACGGCCAAAGCGAGCTTTTGCGCCGTGCGAACGATCTCGTCGCGTCCGCCATAGTTGAAGGCGATCACCAGCGTCAGAGATTCATTTGCGGCAGTCAGCGTTTCGGCCTCGTCGAGCAGTCCCCTGATATCGGGCTGCAGCCCTGCCCGGTCGCCGATGATTCTAACCCGCACACCGCTCTGGTGCAGTTCGGCAAGGTCACGGCGGATGAACATTTTCAGAAGGCCCATCAGGTCGCTGACCTCGGATTTCGGCCGCGACCAGTTCTCCGACGAGAAAGCGTAGACGGTCAGGTAGGAGATGCCGAGTCCGGGTGCTGCGCGCACCGTCTTGCGCAGCGCCTCGACGCCGGCACGATGGCCCGCAAGACGAGGCAAGCCGCGCGCCTTGGCCCAGCGTCCGTTTCCGTCCATGATGATCGCGACATGCGCGGGCGTTGCCATGTTCTCGCTTTCGGGTCAGCCGGAGGCCAAGACCCTAAACCTGCATGATTTCAGCTTCCTTATCGGAAAGCAGGTGGTCGATGGTGCTGATCGTCTCGTCGGTAAGTTTCTGAACCTGGTCCGAGCGCTTGCGCTGATCGTCCTCGCTGATGTCGCCGTCCTTCTCCGCCTTCTTCAGGAAGTCCATGCCGTCGCGGCGCACATGGCGCGCGGCGACCCGGGCGTTCTCGGCGTAGGTGTGCGAGATCTTGACCAGTTCCTTGCGTCGCTGTTCGTTGAGTTCGGGAAGCGGAATCCTGAGGTTGGTGCCGTCCACGATCGGGTTGAAACCCAGATTGGATTCGCGGATCGCGCGGTCGACCGCGCCGACCATCGACTTGTCCCATACCGATACCGAGATCATGCGCGGCTCCGGCACCGAGACGTTGGCGACCTGGTTGATCGGCATGGTGGTGCCATAGGCCTGCACCTGGATCGCATCAAGCAGATTGCTGGAGGCGCGACCGGTCCGCAGCGAAGCCAGATCATGCTTGAACGCGGCGATGGCCCCATCCATGCGCCGCTTGAGATCGTCGTACTCACCACTCATCTTTATCTCCTCGACCCGTCTAATGCGGGCTCACTGCTCCGTCTTCGAATCGGACCTTCGAAAACCGGTTTCCCTTCGAGCCTGGCCGCCGATCAATCGTCCGCGACGACCGTGCAGCGGCCGCCGCCCCTCAGAATATCGCCGAAACCACCTTTTTCGTGGATCGAATAGACGATTATCGGAATGTTGTTTTCGCGCGCAAGTGCAATCGCTGCAGTATCCATGATGGAAAGGCCGCGATTTATGACTTCGCCATGGCTGATGCGCTCGAAACGCGTCGCATTCGGGTCCTTCTTCGGGTCCGCCGAGTAGACGCCGTCGACCTGAGTGCCCTTGAACAGTGCGTCGGCGCCGATTTCAGCCGCGCGGAGGGCGGCGGCCGAATCAGTGGTGAAGAACGGATTACCGGTGCCGCCGGCGAAGATCACCACCTTGCCCTGGTTCATGTAGGCAGTCGCCTGGCGCTGCGAAAAGCTCTCGCAAAGTTCGGGCATGGCGATCGCCGAAAGCACCACGGCGTCGACGCCGATCTTGTTCAACGACGTGCGCAGCGCCAGCGAGTTGATCACCGTGGCAAGCATGCCCATGTGGTCGCCGGTGACACGGTCGCCGCCCTTGGAGGCAACGGCCACGCCGCGAAAGATGTTGCCGCCGCCGATGACGACACCGACCTCGATGCCCAATGCACGCGCCTCGGCGATGTCGCCGGCGATGCGATCCACCACTGAAACGTCGATGCCGAAATGCTGCTCGCCCATCAACGCTTCGCCCGACGCTTTCAACAAGACACGTCGGTAGAGGGGCTTCACCGTCATCTGGGCCTCTTCATTTGCATGTGGCGCGTTTCGGTGGCTACCCTCGCGCAGGCGCCGCCTCGAAACAATGGCGTTCCGATACACGAAGGGCGCCGCGATGTCACGCGGCGCCCAAACGGCAAATTCGCCGGTTTCCTGTCCCATCAATCAATTGGTGGACACGCTGGCCGACTCTCCTTCGATAAGCACCGGTGACACGTAGTTGGAGGGCTTGTCGCCGGTTGTCGCGCCGCCGGTGACGCGCGCCTGTATCTGCGCGCCGAAATAGGAATAGGGAAACGGCGCTGGAGTTCTGCTGACCCTCTCCAGCCGGTCGCGATGCGCTTTCGGAATCTCGAAATCCAGCGCGCCAAGATTGTCCTGCATTTGGCTGAGCGTCGTCGCACCGAGAATGACGGTCGCGATCCCCGGCTGCGTCGCTACCCAGTTGAGCGCGACCTGAGGCATGCTGCGGCCGATCTCGGATGCGACCTTCTCGAGTTCGGCCACGATAGCCCAGTTGCGTTGCGTGAACTTTTGGAACCCCGGATGCGTCGAGTTGCGAAATCCGTCGAGCCGGCCCGCGGTTCCGGCCTGAGCCGGCCGATACTTGCCGCTCAGCAGTCCGCTGGCCAGCGGGCTCCACACCATGATGCCGGCGCCATGGCGCGTGCCGAATGGCACGAACTCATTCTCGATCGCGCGTTCGGCCAATGAATATTCGAGCTGTAGCGCCGAAACCGGCTCATATCCGCGCAATTCGGCGATCGCCTGTGCGCGGCCCGCATACCAGGCGGGCACATCCGAAAGACCGACATGGCGCACCTTGCCCATCCGAACCAGGTCGTCCAGCGTGCGCATGACCTCCTCGGCCGGGGTCAGCCTGTCCCAGACATGCATGAGATAGAGATCGATATAGTCGGTCCCCAACCGTTTCAGCGAAGCATCGACGGCCCGCATGATGTTCTTGCGGCCATTGCCGCCGGCATTCGGATTGCCGGGCTGCATGTTCATGGTGAACTTGCTGGCGATCACCGCCATGTCGCGCAAGCCGCGCTCGGCGATGAATTCGCCAAGCCAGGCTTCGGCCGTGCCGTCTGTGTAGAGATCCGCCGTGTCGAAGAAATTGCCGCCCGCCTCGACATAGGCGTCGAACATCGCCCGCGCCGTATCCCTGTCGGCTCCCCAGCCCCATTCCGTGCCGAAAGTCATCGTGCCCAGCGCCAGCCGGCTGACCCTGAGGCCGCTGTTGCCAAGAGTGTAGTAGGTCATGGTCATAATCGTCTTCCAATGCTTGGTGATAGATGCCCGAGCGTCACTGGCCCGGAGTGGTCTTGACCCAGGGATTGCCGCGCTCGTGTGTCATGCGGAACGCAAAGCCATCGACCTTCCAGCCATCCGCAAAACGCGTCAGGTGATGCTCATAGGTGCCCCAGACCTCCCAAAGCGGGTCGCCATTGCCTTCCATCCGGTTCCAGGCATAGCCGTTCGACAGGACAGTCGCCGTGTCCCCTTCGAGAACGACCTGGTGATTGGTGCGCAGATGCAGGCTTGTCTTGCTGCCCTTGAGGTTGGCCGCCCAGGCGCCAATCAGGTCGTCGGAAGCGATGTTGGCCGCCGGCTGTCCGGAAAGGCTGCTGAAATCGGCAGTGGCCCGATCCGCGAAATAGCTGCGTGCAAGCTTCCAGTCCTGGGCGTCGACGGCCCGGTCGATGGCATCGGCAATGCGAATGACCGCGCGTTCGTCTGCGAGGGCCCGCCAGTCTGATGGCTCCGCCCCGCCGGCGTCCATCGGCGCCAACGCCATGCCTGCCGCGAAAGTTACGCGCTTCAACGCATTCATGTTCTTTCTCCTCGATGCCATCAGCCCATCGCCGACGTGCGGCCGGCAATGTGGACCGCTCGGTCGACATCGATAAGATTGCATTGTTCGTATGGACCATGCGATATCATGCATGAATGTACCGGGACCTGCTCACCCACTTGCCTGTGATCGTCGCCGTGGCCCGACGCGGCGGCTTTGCGCTTGCCGCCGCCGAACTCGGCATGAGCCCTTCGGCAGTCAGCCATGCGGTGCGCATTGTCGAAGAGCGGATCGGCCAGCCTTTGTTCGCACGGACGACGCGCAGCGTTTCGCTCACCGAGGCCGGCAAGGCGCTGGTGGAAACGGCGGCTCCGGCCCTCCAGGATATTGCCGAGCGGATGGACCGTATCCGCAGCGTCAAAGGCAGGCCGTCTGGCCTGCTCAGGATCAACGCCTCCAACATCGCCATACCATTGGCGGTGACGCCGGTGGTCGCCGCGATGGCCGAGCGCTATCCGGAGGTTACCGTCGAGGTCTTCGCTGACCAGGGTCTGGTTGATATCGTCGGCGAAGGCTTCGATGCCGGCATCCGGCTTGGCGAGATGATCGCCCAGGACATGGTCGCGGTCCGGCTGACGCCGCCGTTCTCCGTCGTCATCGTGGCCTCGCCCGTTTATATCGGACGGCACGGCCGTCCCAGCAGCGTTGCCGATTTGGCGAACCACAATTGTATTGGCTACCGGCTCGTCCGCTCCGGTGCGCTCTATCGCTGGGATCTGATCGAGGATGGCAAGGACATCGCCATGGAGACGCGGGGCAGCGTTGTCGTGACGGATTCGCTCGCAGCAATCGATCTTGCGCTTGCAGGCGTCGGGCTTGCCTATGTCTTCGAACCGCTGGCGCGCGCCGATCTTGCCGCGGGCCGCCTGGTCCAGGTGCTGCCGCAGACGGCGATCGAGGAACCGGGGCTATTCCTCTATTTCCCGCGCCGGGCGTCAATGGCGCCGAAGCTCAGGGCCTTTATCGACACCGCACAAGAAATCGGCCGGGCATCCTTGCGGACACCCGGCCGAGTTGCCTGAGCTGAGAAGCCCCTTCAGGGGCTATTTGTAAGGATTATTTCTTCACCGCAGCCGCGACTTCCGCCGCGAAATCGGTCTCTTCCTTTTCAATGCCTTCGCCGAGCGCAAAGCGCAGATAGGCGGAAATCTTGGCCGGAGCGCCGATTTCCTTCTCGGCATCCTTCAGTGCCTGCTCGACAGTGATGTCGGGATTGAGCACGAAGGCCTGCTTCAGGAGCACGACTTCCTCATAGAACTTGCGTAGGCGGCCTTCGACCATCTTTTCGATGATCGCTTCCGGCTTGCCGGACTGGCGCGCCTGATCGGCGAAGATCGCCTTCTCGCGCTCGACCGCAGCCGGATCGATCTGCTCGGCCGTCAGCGCCAGCGGGTTGGTGGCGGCGACATGCATGGCAACCTGGCGGCCAAAGGCATTGGCGGCATGCTCATTGCCCGTGGTCTCGATCGCGACCAGAACGCCGAGCTTGCCAAGACCATCGGCAACTGCGTTGTGGACGTAGGTGGCGACAGCACCGTGCGGGACGGTGAGCTTGGCCGAGCGGCGGAAGCCCATGTTTTCGCCGATGGTGCCGACAGCGTCCTTGATGGTGTCGGCAACCGACTTGTCGGAACCTGGATACTTTGCGGCGGCCACAGCTTCCGTCGTGCCGTAGGCCAGCGCAACCTTGGCAACATTGGCGACGATTTCCTGAAACGCGGCGTTGCGGGCAACGAAGTCGGTCTCGGAATTGACCTCGACGACGGCAGCCTCGCGCACGCCGTTGTCGACGCCGATCAGGCCCTCAGCCGCGGTGCGGCCAGCCTTCTTGTCAGCCTTGGAGATACCCTTCTTGCGCAGCCAGTCGACGGCCTCTTCCATGTTGCCGTTGGTCTCGGTCAACGCCGCCTTGCAATCCATCATGCCCGCGCCGGTCAAGTCGCGGAGTTCTTTGACCTGTGCAGCCGAAATGCTCATTGTCGCCTCTTTGTTTTAAATGCACCGACGCACCATCGGTATTCGATGGTGCGTCTGTTTAGCGTGCCAGAATATGAGAAAGATGAAGGCCGCAACCGGCCTTCGCTTATCAAGCTTCGGGGGCTTCCGACGCCGGAGCCGGGTCGAGCGCGGGTTCGACCGGAGCTTCGACCGAAGCGCCGATGTCGAC
>NZ_RZRW01000346.1:0-6339 GCF_003998745.1 Mesorhizobium sp. M7A.F.Ca.US.014.04.1.1
CCTGATGGATGGTGACGAGATCGAAGGCATCGCGCTCGACCGGCGGCGCGAAGATGTCGCCCTGCCGAACCTGCGCGTTCGAAACGCCGGCCTTGTCGAGATTGGCGCGCGCCACGGTCAGCATCTCGCGCGACATGTCGATCCCGACACCGCGCCGATAGAGCGGCGAGAAGATTTCGAGCAGCCGCCCGGTGCCGGTGCCGAGATCGAGCATCGACTGGAACGGCCGCTTGCCGACCAGTTTCAGCATTGCGGCTTCGACGGCGCGGTCCGGCACATGAAGCGAGCGGATATGGTCCCAGCTTGCCGCATTCACGGAAAAATACTCGACCGCCCGGTCCTGCCGCTTGCGCTTGACCGAGGCCAGGCGCTCAAGATCGCGCTCGACCTGCGGATCGGCGCCGCGAATGCCGGAAACCAGGCCCATGACGAAGTCACGCGCGGAATCCGCATCCGACAGGCGGAAGAAGGCCCAGGACCCTTCCTGGTAGCGGCCGATCAGCCCTGCCTCCAGAAGCAGCTTCAGGTGCCGCGAAACGCGCGGCTGCGACTGGCCGAGAATTTCGGTAAGATCGGAAACGGTGAGGTCACCGCGCGACAGAAGTGCCAGTATGCGCAATCGGCTGGATTCGGCCGCCGCCTTTAACGTATCCACCATAGTGTCGAGCGAGACATGCATCAGCGTATTCTCTTTGAAAAGATATAAACATATGTTTATGTCAGTTTTCGAAACCTTGCAAGCGCTATGTCGCTTCCGGACAAGAAAATGCCGCTTGTGTGGCGTTTTAAGAGACATGGGCCATGACTGGACCGCGTGAGATGTTCGAGGCCCGCGAAGGCGAGCAGAGGCTGGAAAACGATCCCGCACTGATGCCGCCGGATGACGGCATCGTCTTCATCGGCCGCATTGCCTCGCCGTGGACGACGCGCGAAACCTGCCCGAAGAACATGCGCGCCGCGCGCGAGACCGGGCAGAAGGCAGTGCTGACCATCGACGCGCCCTACCGAAATGGCTTACGGGGGCTGGAGCGCGCCAGCCACGTCATCATCCTGTCCTGGCTGCATCACGCGCCGCGGGACCTGATTGTGCAGAAACCACGCCATGCGGCCGAAGCAAAAGGCGTATTTTCGCTGCGCTCCCCTGCCCGCCCCAACCCAATCGGGCTGCATGTGGCCAGGCTCGTCGGGCTCGACCAAAACACCGGCCGCATCGATCTCGACGCCATCGACGTGCTCGACGGCACTCCGGTCATCGACATCAAACCTTATTTCGCCTCGACCGACGCCATTGCCGAGGCGACCATCGAAGGGCGCGACGAGCCCAACGGGGTTCGGCGATGACGGCGCCCACCGGTCGCCGCCGCGCCATCGCCAAGGCGCTGACAGCACTTCTGCCGCTGGCACCCTATGCCGACATGGAGAAGATCCGCGGCGACGCCGGCGCGGTCCACATGAAGACCTTGCCACCAGGCATCGCCGTATGGCTGGCGACGATTGCCCATATCCGCCACATGCACACAGATTACGAGAAACTGCTGAGCGAAGGTTACGACCGCGACTCGGCGCGTTTCTTCGTCATCGAGCAGACCAACGTCGTGCTCACTCGCTGGCGCGCGACGCGCCTGCTCGACGCGGATGACGAGGAGGAATGACCACGGCTACTTCCGCTTAAGCACTGCGACCGCATTATAGGGCTGACCATCGGCCTGGCCGATCCAGGTCCAGGACAGATTTCCCTTGAAAAACCTGACGGTGATGTTGCCGCCGTCGACGCATTTGTCCTGACCGTAGGTGATGCTCTCGTGGTATTCCGCCGAAATGCCGTCACTGGACGTCTGTGACAGCGATCCGCCGCAACCGAGTGACGGATAGTCGATCGACGCGCTGCCATCGCTGATGGTCATGGCGATCGGCCAGTCGGCCCCGGCGTCACCCGCCGGGCTTTGATGGCCGCTGCCGACCCAGGTGCCGCTCAGCGACGGCACCGCGCAAGGCAGGTTCTGGAAGATCGGTGTCAATTCGCTGCCGGTTTTCTCGCAGCGATAGGTCTGCCCGCCCTGGCACAATTCATCGCCTTCGCGCGCGCACTGGGCGCTGGCTTCGCCCGCAGCGGCGAACATCGTCATGGCTGCTATGACGGCCCCAAGCCTGCCCATCTTCCCCCTCCCGTTCAGAGCGCGCAATCTAAGGCAATTCCGATCCAATGTATCGACGAGATCGTCATCGAGGCCGAACAGCACCGGGCGGGTGGCTCTATGCCTTCTGCCCAGCGCCGATAGCCTACTGATCTTGCCTTGCGTGACAGGAAGCCCCAATGAGCCACACGGCGACGACACAGGACGAGAAGCAACTGCCCGTGGTTGGCGACCGCCATGTCGACCCGCATTCCTACCCCGACGGCATCGCCTTTCTCGACGGCCAATACCTGCCGATGTCGCAGGCCAAGATCTCGGTGCTGGACTGGGGTTTTCTGCATTCCGACGCAACCTACGACACCGTGCATGTCTGGAACGGCCGCTTCTTCCGCCTCGATCTGCATCTCGACCGCTTCCTCGGCGGGCTGGAAAAGCTGCGCATGACCATTCCCTTCGACCGCGACGGCGTGACCGAAATCTTGCACAATTGCGTAGCGCTGTCCGGTCATCGCGCCGCCTATGTCGAAATGCTGTGCACGCGCGGCGCCTCTCCGACCTTCAGCCGCGACCCGCGCCAGGCGGTCAACCGCTTCATGGCCTTCGCCGTGCCGTTCGGCTCGGTCGCCAATGCCGAGCAGCTGCAGCGCGGCCTGCGCGTCGCCATCAGCGACAAGATGCGTATTCCGCCGGCCTCGATCGACCCGGCGATCAAGAATTACCACTGGCTCGATCTGGTGCGCGGCCTCTACGATGCCTATGACCGCGGTGCAGAGACCGCGTTGCTCCTCGACTTCAACGGCAATGTCGCCGAAGGCCCGGGCTTCAACGTCTTCTGCGTCAAGGACGGCAAACTGTCGACGCCGGCCACCGGCGTGCTGCCCGGCGTCACCCGCCGCACCGTCTTCGATCTCTGTGCAGAAGAAGGCCTTGCCGCCACGGCGACCGATCTCAGCGTCACCGCATTGCGCGAGGCCGACGAGGTATTCATCACCTCCACTGCGGGCGGCATCATGCCGGTGACGGAGATCGACGGCGCGGCGATCGCCAATGGCAAGGTCGGACCGATCACCAGCCGGCTGATGGCGCGCTACTGGCAAAAGCACGAGGACCCGGCCTGGTCGTCTCAGGTGAATTATCTCCGATAATTCAGGCGTCTTTGTCAAAAGATTCCCGTCGCCTCTGGAAAATCAGAGGATCGACCGTATATGCCCGAAAGCGGAGAAGCCTCCGCTTTCATCCAAAATCACGCCCGCAGGGGCAAGGACTCCAAGATCATGACAAACAAGGTTTGGTTCATCACCGGATCGTCGAAGGGCTTTGGCCGCGTCTGGGCCGAGGCTGCACTCGCCCGAGGCGACCGCGTCGCGGCAACCGCCCGCGATGCTGGCACCCTCGCCGATCTCGTCGAGAAATACGGCGACAGGATTGCCGCGATAAAGCTCGACGTCACCGACAAGAAAGCCGTCGATGCCGCTGTCGCCGAGGCGCACAAGCGTTTTGGCCGGCTCGACGTCGTCATCAACAATGCCGGCTACGGCCATTTCGGCGCCATCGAGGAGGTCAGCGAACAGGAAGCTCGCGACCAGATCGAAACCAATGTCTTCGGCGCTCTGTGGGTCACTCAGGCCGCACTGCCGATCATGCGGGCACAGCGTTCCGGCCACATCATCCAGATCTCGTCGATCGGCGGCGTCAATGCCTTTGCCTCGCTCGGCCTCTACCACGCCTCGAAATGGGCGCTGGAGGCCTTCAGCCAGTCGCTCAGCATCGAGGTCGCGGAATTCGGCATCCATGTGACGCTGGTCGAGCCGGGCGGTTTCTCCACCGACTGGGCCGGGCCGTCGGCCAAGGTATCCCAACCGATCGAGGCCTATGCGCCCGCCCGTGCCAAGATGGCCGAGCGCCGCGCCAATTCGGTCGCCGGCGATCCAGACGCCACCGGGCCGGCCATGCTGGCCATTGTCGACGCCGCCGAGCCGCCGCTGCGGGTATTCTTCGGCGATGGCGGCCTGCCGATGATCAAGCAGGAATACGCCAACCGCATTGCCACCTGGGAGAAGTGGGACGACGTTTCCATCATGGCGCAAGGCGTGAAGAAGAACCGCAAGGGCTGAAGTCCAGCGCTTTTGCTGCGCCGCTCCATGGGCGGCGTAGCCGGCCCTCAGGCTTGATAAATCCACTGCTCCGGCACGCGCAGCGATATCTCTTCGCCTGCCCTAACCGTGCCTGGCTTCTCTACCCAGGTGACAATGCCGCGCAGCCGCTTCGCCGCTTTCGGGAACAGCAGAGCGCCGGCTTCGACGTCGGCCATTCCGGCGTTCTCCGCGATCGACCGGCCGGCGATGCGGCACGGACCATTCTGCGCGTCGACCTTGACTGTCACGCCGCCCTTGAAGAACAGCAGCGTGCCGGCCGGCAGCATGGAGAGGTTCGGCACCCCTTCGATCACAAGATTGGCGCCGATCCACTCCGGCCTGATCTCGGCCAGGCGCATGCGCTCGGCGACGATGGCGAGTTCATCCGCTGCCACGATCGACAGCTGCCGTTCGTTGCGCATTTCAGTGCCGCGCGGATACCAGGGCTCGCGCCCGCCCGAGCGCCGTGTCGGCCCGGCATGGAAATCGCCTGAAATGCCGTCGAAACCCAGCCGCAATTCGTCCACCGGGCGCGTCTGAAAATGATCCGCCGGCGCCACGTAAAGCGCTGCCGCCCTGGCGGCAAGCTTTCGCGCGGCAATGATTTCAACCGGCTTTTCAGCCTCGGGGAAGAGATCCGGCATGGCGTTCTTTCTATTCGTCATCCAGCGAATTAGCCGGGCGCGCTTCGCGGCGTCCAGTCGAAAGTGCTGATCGTCCGATCAACAGCACCGATAGGATCGCGATCACGCTTTTCTTACCTGTCATCGATCTCGCACCGCATTGCCGGCGCGCGGTGCCGGTTTCATAGTGACGTCCAGACGGTTTGCGGAGGCTGATCATGCGACCTGTGACGGCAATCACGTTGCTTTGGTTGATCTGGGCAGGAAGCTGGGCCGTCGCCGCTTTGTGGTCCGACCCTGCCCAGAAGCGCGCCGGGTTCAAGGCGGAGGCCCGCTATCGGGGTCTCTGGATAGCCGGCGCGGTGCTGCTGTTCATTCCGGCGCACGGCTATGAAGGCCGGCTCAGGCTGTGGATGCCTGATCTCCCCGAAGCCTGGATCTGTGTCGCCCTGATCGCCATCGGCATCGCCTTTGCCTGGTGGGCGCGCCTGCATCTCGGCAGGCTGTGGTCGGGCACCATCACCGCCAAGGCCGGGCACCGTGTCGTCAACACCGGCCCGTATGGCCTTGTCCGGCATCCGATCTACACCGGATTGCTGCTGGCGATCCTCGCCACCATGGCAGCCAAGGGCACCATGTGGGGCATAGCCGGAACCGCGCTGCTCATCATCGGCATCGTGACGAAAGCCAGGCTGGAAGAAAATTTCCTGCGCGGCGAACTGGGCAGCGCCTATGACGACTATGCCGCGCGCGTTCCGATGCTGGTGCCGTTCGCACCAGCATGACGCGGCAGCCTCAAAGCATTCTCAGCAGCGCGCCGCCGATCGAATAGCCCGCGCCGAAGGCGCAGATCAGACCGAAATCGCCCGGCTTCATATCGGCGTGGTTCTCCGACAGCGCGACGATGGCCCCGGCGCCCGCCGTGTTGCCCAGCCGCTCCAGCACCATTGGCGCGCGGTCGTGATCGACCTCGTGGCCGAACGACAGCTTCAGGATCATCGCATTCATCCGCGCATTGGCCTGATGCAGCCAGAAGCGCCTGATCGCCTGCGGCGTCAGCCCGTGCTCGGCGAGGAATTCGACGATGAATTTCTGCCCGGCGACGGTGACTTCCTTGAACACCTTGTTGCCGACCTGCTTGATCAGGTTGCCTTCCAGATTGATCATGTAGGGATCATCCTGGGCGGTGCGGGTATGGTAGCCCAGATTGGTGCGGATGTTGTTCGACATCTGCGTCCAGATGCGCGTGTCGAGCACCTCGAAGCGCCCCGGCCGCTTGTCGCCCTTGGCCAGGCCTTCGACCACCATCGACACCGAAGCGTCGCCGAAAATGAAATGCGTCTGCCGGTCGCGGAAATTGAGATGGCCGGTGATGATCTCGGGCGTCGTCACCAGAATGCGCTTGTGCGCGCCCGACCGCACCAAATTGACGGCGATGTGCAAGGC